>JAPYOG010000053.1 GCA_028278785.1 Candidatus Poriferisocius anaerobius
ATGGCGGCATCCCCATCGCCCATGGCGACCGCGACATCGGCCCCATTGCTACCGGAGACCGGGTCATCGCCGACCCGATAAGCCTCCCTGACTTCAACGACAACGGCTACGGCAACCACAAGCAACCCCACAAACCGGTCATAAACGACCCCTGCGGCCTCAGCCTCTGACAGTCCCCCTCTGACCCCATTCTCGTCCGACCCCCATCCGACGCGCACTCGAAGGAAGTCCCAGGGCAAGCCGTCGCGGGGGCGGGTGTTATGGGGTGAGCCAGAGGGTGGAGATCGGCAGGGCGTAGACGTCGCGGTCTCGGAAGTGTTGCAACCGGACGTCGTGGTCAAGCCAGGTAGCCTGTCTTAGCAGTTCGTTGGCGACGAAGTTCTCCATGAGCGGGCCTCGTGCCGGATCTGTCGGGCGGGCCAATGAGGTGGGATCCTTGCCGAGGAGGTGGGCGGCGAGGCCGGAGTCGGCGATGTAGACCTTGGGGTGCCGGGTGATCTTGGCAGTGAGGCCCCGAGACCAGGCGGGCAGCATATGGGCTAGGTAGACCATCTGGATGTGGCTGAGGTAGGCATCGGTGGTGTTCCGGCTGCCCAGCCCAGACGCATCGTGGATGTGGGCTGAGACCAGCTCGTTCGCAGTCCGGGCCGCCAGCAGCGACAGAATCTTCGGCAGGTGCTGGGCTCTGCGGGCACCGGTGAGCTCGGTGATGTCGCGCTGGGTGACGGAGCGGACGTAGTTGCGGAACCAGACGCCGCGAGACCGCCCGGGCAAGGCAACCGCTTCAGGGAATCCTCCCCGACAGACGCGATGCAAATAGTCGCCGGGCGACAACGGTGACAGCTCGGCGCCCAAGAGCTCCTCTGGGTTGCTGAACGCCCTCTCGAGGAACCAGTCGGGATGCCCCTCGATCTCGCCCTGCGTGAAGGGCCACATCTCCATGAACACAGCTCGCCCCGCCAGCGATTCGGCGAGCATCGGCGCCGTGAGGAAGTCGGCCGAGCCGTTCAACAGGAATTGCCCGGGAGTGCGGTTGTCGTCGAGGACAACCTTGATGGCGCGGACCAAAGCGTCGCCGCCCCGCTGCACCTCGTCGAACGCCCGCGGCTCGGCACCTCGCGTCGCCGCCGCCGCCGGGTCGGCGAGCACCGCTTGCAGGACGGGCTGGCGGTCAAGCCGAACAAGAGTGCCCGCGTCCCCGACAACTTTGCGCACCAAGGTGGTCTTGCCCGCTTGACGAGGGCCGGTGACCACCACAGCGCGAAACACCGACAGCGCCTCCCGAAGCGGTTTTTCGAGACGCCTCGGCCGCTGATCAGAGCTTGGGACTTCATCTCCGTCCAAGACCTGCCTGCTTCGAATTTCACGAAAGCACTGTTGCGCGTTCCGTCGCATACTCTGCTGCGCGATACGTCGATTGGCTATTGCGCGTTTCGTCGAACGGGACAGTCAGCTCTGACAGTCCCCAGTCCCAGATGAGAGGGAGCGCGAAAAGCGGAGAGAAGCTCAGATGTCGATCCCCATGCCTCTGGCGGCTTGTTCGGGTGGTGGGGTTGCCGAGTCGGCTGGTTGGAGGGTGTGGCCGGCGATGAGGTGTCCACCTTTTTCGGTCTCGGTTTGTGAGAGTGGTGGGGTTCCGAGCTGGGAGGTGCAGCGATGCCGTTTTCGTATTCGTCGGAGTTCCGGGGGATGGTGCTGGACCAGATGCCTCAGCCTCAGAAGCTGAGCGTGGACATGAGCATTGCCGGCGGGCGAATCACCACGCGGGTGTTCGCCGCCCATCTCGTTTTCGAAGGCGACCTGTTTGCCAGCAATGTGGCGGTCCGGGTTGTGGCCGGCACCGGAGGAGGCGAGACCGTCGCTCGGGTTGTCTCAGGCGACGGGTACAATCCTGACACGGGTTCGGCGACGGTCAGCGCTGGCCGGCCGAGCATCCTCACCTTCCAGATCACCAAGAACCTGGGCCAACACACCGAGGTCGATCTGCAAGTTCTCGATGCTCGAACCGGCCGCAAGCTCGCATCGTCATCAGCGCCCGTGTCGTCGTCAGATAGTCGTGGAGGACGAGCTTGACTGATACTGAACTCCAGCTCGACCAGCTTGATGCGCTGGCCAACGACGCCTTCGCGGGCCGCGTTGTGCGCAAGGACCTTGTCCGCCAGGTCACGGTCGGGGCCAACGTGCCGGTGTACGTGCTGGAGTTCCTCTTGGGGAAGTACTGCGCCTCCGACGATCCGTCTTCCATCGAGGCCGGGCTCACGGTTGTCAACCAGACCCTCAAGGACAACTTCATCCGGCCCGACGAGTCGGAGCTGGCGAAGGCCCGCGCCAAGCAGACGGGAGAGTTCCGGCTCATCGACAAGGTCGATGAGCGCCTCTTGGCCAGCGAGGACAAGTTCTGGGCCCATCTCCAGAACTTCAACGACAGGTTCGTCCACATCCCCGAGAACCTCGTCTACAAATACGACAGGCTCCTCCAGGGAGGGGCCTGGTGCCAGATCGACCTGGTGTACAACGCGGCCGACGACGAGGCCCAGAAGCGGCCGTTCTACATTCGCGGGCTCAAGCCAATCCAGGTAGCAGCGTTCGATCTCGAAGAGTTCGTCGACGGCCGCCGCGGGTTCAGCCGCGACGCATGGCTCGACCTCGTGATGCGAACCATCGGGCTCGAGCCGGAGCGGTTCGACCTGCGGGGCAAGCTGCTTGCCGTGTGCCGGCTCATCCCCATGGCCGAGCGCAATTTCAACCTCATAGAGCTAGGGCCGTGGGGAACCGGCAAGAGCTTCGTCTACCGAGAGGCCAAGCTCTTCACCAGTCACTTCGGTTTCGTCTCCGACTACTTCGCCGAAGCACTGCGCCAGGTTCGCAAGCAGAGCTTCGTGCGGGCCATCGATGCCGAGTTCGCCCTCGGCCCGCACCTGTCGGCCAGGGACGAGAAGGCGGTCCGCAAGGCAGTCTCTGGCCTCCTGAAGATCATCCACCCGCATGGCGAATGGACCCTGGCCGAGCTTCGCGAGTATCTAGAGTTCGCACTCGAAGGCCGCAGGCGAGTCAAAGAGCAGCTCAAGAAGCTCGCAGCCCACGACTACGCCAAAACAGCATTCAGCTACATCGAACACCCATCAGGCACCATCTGCCGTATTGATGTAGTCGCTGACAACGGCCCTTCCTTCGTCCGCAGGAAGAAGGACGAGGCAGAACTCTACATGCGACTCAACAACTCCACCCGGCTCCTAAACACCGCAGAAGCCCTTGACTATGTGCAAACTAGGTGGCGAACATGATCAATCAGCAACAGCGATTTATCTGAGAGGGGGCGGGCTGCGGTGACTACAGCAGATCATGTGAAAGCGCTGCTGAAAAGCCATGCCGAAGGGGATGACACCAGGTTCTACTCTGTCGCTCTTCAGGTCGCTGCTCGGGCTGCGCGGAGCGGCCAGGCTCGTTTTGCCCAGGAGTTGCGTGATCTCGTCGATGAGTTGCGAAAGGCCGAAGGCCGGACGGCGGTCGCGCCCGGGCGGCCAGTTCCTGTCGCCAAACCCCGGGGGGAACTTGCTGACCTGCTGAGTATTTCCTATCCGGGGACGAGGACGGCGGACCTCGTTCTGGAAGAATCTGTGAGAGAGCAGCTTCTCCGCGTCATCTCGGAGCAGCGCCAGCAGGATCGCCTTCGGGAGCAGGGTTTCCATCCCTTGCGGCGCGTCTTGCTTCTTGGACCGCCTGGTACGGGAAAGACGATGTCGGCGAAAGCGCTCGCTGGAGAGCTCCGCCTTCCCCTCTTCATCATTCGCCTTGATGGCGTCATCACCAAGTTCATGGGAGAGACCGCCGCGAAGTTGAGGCTCGTGTTTGACGCGCTCATCGAAACGCGGGGCGTGTACCTTTTTGATGAAGTGGATGCTTTGGGCGGCGAAAGAGCCAGGTCAAACGACGTTGGCGAGATCAGGCGAGTTCTCAATTCATTCTTGCAGTTCCTCGAACAGGACGAGCCGGAGAGCCTCTTGATTGCTGCTACGAATCATCCAGAACTTCTAGATCAGGCAATGTTCCGGCGATTCGACGCAGTGATCGAGTACCCCCTGCCGAGCCCTGAATTGGCAAGATCCGTTATACGCAACCGCCTTGCCAACGTCCCAGTCGGCAGGCTCGCATGGAAGACAGTCGACGAAGCTGCGGCAGGGTTGAGCCACGCCGAAATCACATTGGCGGCGGAGCGTGCTGCAAAAGACACCATCCTTGTCGGCAATGAACGAGTGACGACGGGGGTTCTGATTGAAGCCCTAAACGAGAGGCACGCTCGGGGCCACCGATAGTCCATGGTACAACGCGACAATCCGCACATCCTCGTTCCAGTCCCTGCACTGGCCGAGGCATACCGCCCTCCGCCAAGGCGAATCAGGGGGGCCGGGTTACCTGCTCTCGATGATCCGCTTGCCCACGGCCAGAGGCTGCGCAGAGAGTTAGCGGATGCTGAGACTCAAGGGCGAATTCGCCGCGAACAGCAACCCATCGAAGTCGAAGGGGCCATAGACGGCATCTACGTCTCATTCGAGAGCTTCCCCGGCATTCAACTAGCGCTGGAGTCACTAGATCCCCGACGGGGCAAGATCCATCCCGAGTTGGTGGCTGTTCGAGAAATTCAGTCCGATGGTCAGATCGTTGAACAAGCGACGGTCTTTGTACCCGACGGAAAGCTCGGTTACTTCCTTCGTCAGCTTGATCGGTACAACAGGACAGCAGGTGAGGAACGTCAACGTCATCGCAATCTCTATGATCGGATCGAAACCGTCGGCCTAGCCTCTCTTGAAAAACTCTGGACAGACTCTCCGGACGAATTCCCCGGTATGGAAGAGGTCACCTAGTGGGAGGTATGGCTCCGCCATCGAGACAGCAGCGAATTCGAACGTCTTGCAACCTTCGTCGAGAGAGCCGGGCTCAGGGTGGGTCAATCCGTCCTCGGCTTTGCCGACCGCACAGTCGCACTTGTGGAAGCGACCGCGACCCAACTCGCGGTCGCATTGGACGTTCTTGATGACCTTGCCGAGCTTCGGCGGCCTCAGGAGTCGGCGGCCTTGCTTACCTTTGAGCCAGCAGAGGATCAGGCAAGTTCGGTTGCCATGCTGGCTGAGCGGACGGAGCCAGCTTCTACCCAGGCTCCTGCGGTGTGCGTCGTGGACACCGGTGTCTACCACCGACATCCGCTACTAGATACTTCACTTCACAATTCTGATTGCCATGCCTGTGATCCGACATGGGGGATTGTCGATCACCACGGCCACGGTACCGAGATGGCTGGACTCGCGCTCTTCGGGGACATTGGCACAGCTCTCGCGTCGTCAGGAACTGTGCGGCTACGGCACCGACTTGAGTCGGTGAAGCTGCTGCCGCCTCCACCGGGCTACAACCCAAAAGAGTTGTACGGAGCGGTGACGGCAACTGGAGTGAGCCAAGTCGAAGTGGCACGCCCTGAGCGTCGTCGTGTGTTCTCGATGGCAATCACCTCAGATTGGCTGACCCCGACCGACGCAGCAGCATCCCGAGTTGTCTTTGGCCAACCTTCTTCCTGGTCCTCGGCGGTTGATGCGCTCTCAGCAGGGCAGGCGATCGATGTCAACGAAAACGGCTTGGTATACCTCGATGAAGTCGAACTATCTGCCCGCCGTCTCTTTATCGTGCCGGCAGGAAATGTCGATGTCAGGGACGCTGACCACCTGACCAGAAGCGATATTGAGCCGGTGGAGGATCCTGGTCAGGCCTGGAATGCGCTCACCGTTGGTGCCTTCACCGACCTTGACGACATGAGCCAGGCATCAGATTTTCCAGGCTGGACGCCGGTCGCTCCGCGGGGCGAGTTGTCCCCATTCAGTCGGACCTCTGTGGCCTTCGGACGCGGTTGGCCGGTAAAGCCTGACGTTGTCCTCGAAGGTGGAAATGCGGCGCAATCGCCGAGTGGGCGGGATTTCGATACCCCTGAGGTGCTTCAACTCCTGACAACGAAGGCCCCGTTGAACGATCAGCGGCTGCTGACAGTAACGAGGGCGACCAGCGCGGCCACAGCCCAGGCTGGTCATCTCGGAGCGTCAATTCTTGCCGAATACCCGTCGCTTTGGCCCGAGACCGTGCGAGCGCTAATCGTCCATTCAGCCCAATGGACAGATTCAATGCAACAACGGTTCGACAGTGCCGCCACACGACATGAGCGTGCGGCGCTTCATAGAAGGTATGGGATGGGTGTACCGGATCTTGTTCGGGCAACCAAGAGCGCAAGTGATTCCCTCACCCTGATCGTTGAAGATTTGATCCACCCGTTTGACGGTGAAGGCCGGATGCGCGAGATGCATCTCCACCAACTGCCCTGGCCAACCGAAGTTCTCGCTGGTCTCGGTGAAACTACGGTTCAGATGCGAGTCACGCTCTCCTACTTCATTGAGCCGAATCCTGGACGGCGAGGGTGGGCAAGGCGCTATAGCTACGCCTCCCACGGACTGCGCTTTGAAGTTCGCCGAGCCACGGAATCGACCGACGACTTCAGAAAGCGAGTGAACGCCCTGGCCCTTGCTGAGGATGAACGCCGCCCGAGAAGCGACAGCGATTCAAATGAATGGTTCTTCGGGCTGCAAACACGCTCCGCTGGCTCGCTGCACACAGACATCTGGACAGGCACCGCCGCCGACCTTGCCCAACGAGGAATGATCGCGATCCACCCGGTGGGCGGTTGGTGGAAAGAACGGAAGAAGCGGGACCACAGCGAACGCGGAGCCCCGTACTCCCTCATCATCTCAATCGAAGCCCCAGACATCGACGTCGACATCTACACCCCAGTGGCGCAACAGGTTGGCATACCCAATTGGTCACCCCCCACCCCCCCATCATCCGAGACCGCACCGGTCGCAACCGGTGGGAACCAGAACCAGCCTTTCAAGCGACCGGTCGCAACCCGCCGGGGCCTCTCTACCAGGGGTTTTGATGAAAATCGAAGTCCCAGGGGGGTACGAACGAGGACTTGCGCTGTGACCGGTGAAAATTACCGGCGGCGCCGGGCGCGGAGTTCGCTTATGCCAGCGGCGATGAGCGCCAGCAGCGCCAGTGCCCCGGCAACCCACTTGGACACTGTGGCAATCCGCAGCAGCACGAGGAGGGCCGACGCAGGAGCGACCATCGAGGCCGCAGCGGCATCGCCGAGATCCACGGTGCCAAGGCCGATGTACACAAAGCTGTTCTCCAGCAGATCGGATGCCGCGGCGACCGCTATCAACAGCGGAACAGGGCGGTAGAGCCGAGAGGCGAACGCGGCGGATCGAGAAGCACCCGCTGGGGGCACGGCTGTGCCCAAGCTGTGCAGCGAATGCATCCGCCACTTGCTCCACAGCCTGGCCATGAGCAGGTAACCCGGCACAAACACGACGGCATCGAACAGCAGCGCCAGCCGAAGGCGGTTGCCTGCGTCCGCCGCGGCGTCGCCGAACGACTCGCTGGTTGACGCATGCTGCACATCGACGACATTGCCGAAAACCTGGACGAGGGCAAAGCCCACAACCGCGATGACGACGGCGGCGAGAACCGAACGGCCACTGGGAATCCGCGTCATGCTGCGCGCCATATGCGCCAAGGCTAGCCCGGTCCCGTCGGCTTTGCCATCGCCAGCGTCGCCATCGCCAGCGTCGCCATCGCCAGCGTCGCCATCTCCGGCGGCAGCAAAAACTTGCGACGGCCAAGCGAGCGCTGCTTCCTCGTGCTACAGTGACTTTGTTCCGCATTGCGGTACTGGTCCACAGTATGGAACCCGGTCCGGGGTCCGATACCACAGAAGGAGTGTGTCGAATGGCTGGCACGCCCGAGATCGACGACATCGATCTGTCGAGTCTGAGCGACGAAGACCTGTGTACACAGATGCACGACGACCTCTACGACGGTCTCGCCGACGAGATCGCCGAGGGAACCAATATCTTGCTGGGCCGGGGCTGGCCCGCCAGCAAGGTGCTGGACGAGGCTCTGGTAGAGGGCATGGGAATCGTGGGAATCGACTTCCGCGACGGCATCCTGTTCGTGCCCGAGGTGCTGCTGGCCGCCAACGCCATGAAGGCCGGCATGGCCATCCTGCGCCCGCTGCTGGCAGAGACCGGCGCCGAGCCCATCGGGAGCGTGGTGATCGGCACCGTCAAGGGCGACATCCACGACATCGGCAAGAACCTGGTGGCCATGATGCTGGAGGGCGCAGGGTTCGAGGTGTTCGACTTGGGCATCAACACCGGCGTGGAGGAGTTCATCGCCGCGCTCGACGAGCACCAGCCCGACATCTTGGGCATGTCGGCTCTGCTCACCACCACCATGCCCTATATGAAGGTGGTGATCGACACGCTGGTGGACAAGAGCCTGCGCGATGACTACATCGTGCTGGTGGGCGGCGCCCCCCTCAACGAGGAGTTCGGGGTGGCCATCGGCGCCGATGCCTACTGCCGCGACGCGGCGGTGGCAGCCGAGACCGCCAAAGAGCTGATTGCCGCCCGGCGGGCGTCTGCCTGATCATGCCGCCGGCAGACAGGGTGCTCGTGGTGGCCTGCGGCGCGTTGGCCAAAGAGCTTCGCCATCTGACCGCCTCGCTGGAGCGCAATGGCCGCGGACGCGGCATCGACTTGGAGTGCCTGCCCGCCAAACTGCACAACCGCCCCGAGATGATTCCCGAGGCAGTGCGGGCCCGGGTGCGGGCCGCCCGCAGCCGCTACCGCACCATCTTGGTGGGCTATGGCGACTGCGGAACCGGAGGCCGGCTAGACAAGGTGTGCGAGGAAGAAGGGGTGGAGCGGCTGCCCGGCCCCCACTGCTACGAGTTCTACACGGGCGCCGATGCATTCGCCCGGCTTCAAGACCAGGAGTTGGGCACGCTGTACCTCACCGACTATCTGGTGCGGCACTTCGATCGCCTGATCCTGGAGGGGCTGGGCCTTGTGGACCACCCGGAGCTGCAAGAGGTCTATTTCAAGAACTACACACGGCTGGTACATCTGTCCCAGAGGCCCGACCCCGAACTGGAGCGGTTGGCCCGCCGAGCGGCCGACAGGCTGGGGCTGCGCTTCGAGACGGTGGAGACCGGCTACGGAGTCTTGTTCGATGCGCTGGTGGAGATACGGGAGCGAGCCGCGTGAGTCGGCGGCGGGGGAGTAACGGCAGCCTAGTGGTCATTTGTTGGCGGGACATTCCCGCTCAGGTAAACGCAGGCACCGGATCTTCCAAAATCCAGCGCATCCTCCCCCGCCGCTTCCAACGGGCCATAGACGAGGCGGCAATGGTTGCGGGCAAGACCCAGGCGTCTCAATACGTCGGCGAGTGGCGGCGCGAGGTGATTCCCGGCAACCCCGATGATCCCGAGGGCGCCGCCCTTCGAGTCGCCGAGGATCTCGAGGCTGCGTTCCCCCGCGAGCGGCTCAAAGACTTCGTGGCCACCGGCGGCTGGAATCCGGACCGCACAACCCCGACTCCCCAGGAGGCATCACAGTGACCGATACCGTCGTCAGCTCGGCAGCGAAAGAAGTGGTGATCGGTTTCGACCGGCCCTTCGTGATGATCGGCGAGCGGATCAACCCCACCGGGCGCAAGCTGCTGACCGAGGAGATGAAGGACGGCGACTTCAGCCGGGTGGAGGCTGACGCCCTGGCCCAGGTGGCCGCCGGCGCCCAGATGCTGGACGTGAACGCCGGCATACCGCTGGCCGACGAGCCCGCCCTGTTGGCCAGGGCGGTAAAACTGGTCCAGTCGGTTACCGACGTGCCCCTGTCCATCGACTCGTCCATCATCGAGGCCTTGGAGGCGGGCATAGCCGCCTACGACGGCAAGCCGCTGATCAACTCGGTCACCGGCGAGGATGAGGTGATGGAGCGGGTTCTGCCCCTCGTGGCCCGCCACGGCGCCGCGGTGGTGGCCATCTCCAACGACGAGACCGGCATCAGCGAAGACCCCGACGTGCGCTTCGAGGTGGCCCGCAAGATCGTGGAGCGGGCCTCCGACCACGGCATCTCCCGCTCCGACGTGGTGGTGGATCCGCTGGTCATGCCCATCGGCGCCATGGGCACCGCCGGCCAGCAGGTGTTCCGGCTGGTGAGGCGCATACGAGAAGAGCTCGGGGTGAACACGACTTGCGGCGCTAGCAATGTGAGCTTCGGGCTCCCCAACCGCCATGTTGTGACCGGCGCATTCTTGGCCATGGCCATGGGCGCAGGCATGACCTCGGCCATAATGAACCCCCTGCACGCCGAGGTGAAGCAGGCGGTGATGGCTGCCGACGTGCTGGCCGGCCACGACCGGGACTGCATGATGTGGATTGCCGAGAACCGCGACCCGACCGCCGCCGGGGAAGGCGCCTCCCGCCGTCGAGGAGGGCGCCGCCGGGCAGCGGTATGACCGTCGAACACCGGGTGGTGTTCACGCCCAGCGGCATCGAGGCTTCCGCCCCTGAGGGGTCGACGGTGCTGGACGCGGCCCGCGCCGCAGGGGTGGACATCGACTCGGTGTGCGGAGGCCGGGGGCTGTGCGGGCGCTGCCAAGTGGCCCCCATCGACGGCCAATTCGCCAAATGGGGGCTGACGAGCGCCGCGTCTGCTCTGTCGGCGCCCGGCCCCACAGAGTTGGAATACCGGGGGCGGCGCCCGCTGGAAACAGGCCAGCGCCTGAGCTGCCAGGCTGCGGTCATGGGCGACGCAGTGATCGACGTGCCCGCCAAAAGCCAGGTACACAGCCCGGTGGTGCGCAAGGCCATCGACTTGGGCGACGTCGTAGTCGACCCGGTGGTGACCCTGCACTACCTGGAGCTGGGCATCCCCGATCTGGGCGACGAGGTCTCCGACGCCGAGCGGGTGGCCGGCGCTCTGGCCCGCGACTGGGGTTTGCCCGACGTGGCCGTCCCCCTCGGCGCACTGGCATCGCTCTCCTCGGCGACCACCGCCGGCAAAGGATCGGTTACCGCCGTGGTCCACACCCGGCGGACGGCAGACGATGCCGCCGGCAATCCTGAAATCGGCGCCGGCGCTGGCCTTGGCGCCGTCGAGCGGCAGGTGCTGGCTGTGCGCCCGGGCTATAGCGATGCGGCCTACGGGGTGGCGGTGGATGTGGGCTCCACCACCGTGGCCGGGTATCTGATGGACCTGGCCACCGGCGAGGTGGCCGCCACCGCGGGCCGGATGAACCCGCAGATCCGGTTCGGCGAGGATCTGATGAGCCGAGTGTCGTACGCCATGATGAACCCCGGCGGCGCCGCGGAGCTTACCCAAGCGGTGCGATCGGCCGTCAACGGCTTGGCCGACGAGCTGTGCGAGACAGCCGGTGTGGGGCGCACCGACGTCTGCGACATGGTGATCGCGGGCAACCCGATCATGCACCACCTGGTGCTGGGCATCGACCCCACCCCGCTGGGAGCGGCCCCGTTCACCCTGGCGGTGCGAAACGGGGTCTGGGGCAAAGCCGCCGACATCGGCGTGGACCTGCCGAATGCCGCCCTCTACGTGGGGCCGTGCATTGCCGGCCACGTGGGCGCCGACGCGGTGGCGGCCATGGTGGCCGAGGGGCCGCACCGCTCGCCCGACGCCCAGCTCCTGGTAGACGTGGGCACCAACGCCGAGATCGTGCTGGGCGACGGACAGCGGGTGTGGGCTGCCTCGAGCCCCACCGGCCCCGCCTTCGAAGGCGCCCAGATAAGCTGCGGGCAGAGGGCCACCGCGGGGGCCATCGAGCGGATTCGCATTGACCGGGCAACGCTGGCGCCCCGATTCAAGGTGATCGGCTGCGATCTGTGGTCGGACAACCCCGGCTTCGCCGACGCCTTGGGCTCGCTGGAGGTGTCCGGGCTGTGCGGATCAGGCATCGTCGAGGTGATCGCCGAGATGTACCTGGCGGGGATCATCGACCACCGGGGCGTGATCCAAGGGCATCTGGCCGAGCGCAGCCCCAGGATCACCGCCGACGGCAGAACCTTCGCCTATGTGATCCAGACCGAGCCGGTCACCCTGTCGGTCACCCAGAACGACGTGCGGGCGGTGCAGCTGGCCAAAGCGGCCCTGCGAGCCGGCATCGACCTTCTGATAGAGCACGCCGGAATCGAGGGGGCGGTGGCCGACGTGCGATTGGCCGGGGCCTTCGGCGCCCATATCAGCCCGACCCACGCCATGGTGCTGGGCCTGGTTCCCGACGGGCCAATCGACGGGGTCAAGGGTGTGGGCAACGCGGCGGGAGCGGGAGCGGCCCGGATGCTGGTGTCGGCCGCTCAGCGGGCCGAAGCCGAAAGGGCCGCCCGCGATGCGGTGAAGATAGAGACCGCCACCGAGGCCCGATTCCAGGAGCTGTTCGTGGCAGCGATGTCGTTTCCCCATGAGACGGCCCCAACCAGCCATCTCGGACAAGCGGTGGAGCTGCCCATGCGCCCTGCAACCGCGGGATCTGAGGGAACCGGGCGGCGGCGCGCCGTGCGCCGACGACCACAGGAACAGTGAGCAAGAGGAGCAGAGATGAGCCAGCAGCAAGGAAGACGGGGCGGTGGCCGGGCTGGTCGTCAGGCGGCCCGGGCGGCCAGCCAGGTAGTGGCCTCCCCCGTCTTGGAGCGGCGCTTGCCGCCGGTGGAGATCGTCGATGAGGCCGGGCTGGCCCAGATCGAGGAGAACGCCGACACCATCCTGGCTGAGGTGGGCATCGCCTTCCAGGACTACCCCGACGCTCTGAGGCTGTGGCGGGAGGCCGGCGCCGACGTGGACGGCGAGCTGGTGCGGTTCCCCCGGGGAATGTGCCGCCAGATCGTGGCCGACAACGCCCCCGCTGCCTACATCCAGCACGCCCGCAACCCCGAGCGCAGCGTGAGCATCGGCGCCAACACCACCGTGTTCGCCCCCAACTACGGCTCGCCGTTCGTGACCGACTTGGACCAGGGCCGGCGATACGCCACCCTGGCCGACTTCGAGAACGTGGTGAAGCTGGCCTACCGCCTCCCCCACCTGCACCACAGCGGGGGCACGGTGTGCGAGCCGGTGGACGTGCCGGTGGATGTGCGCCACCTCGACATGGTGTACGCCCACCTCCGCTATAGCGACAAGCCCTTCATGGGCTCGGTGACCAGCGCAGCGCGGGCCGCCGACTCGGTGGAGCTGGGCCGCATCGCCTTCGGCGGCGACCTGGCCGACCGCACGGTGATGACCTCGCTGATCAACGCCTCCTCCCCCATGCGCTGGGACGCCACCATGCTGGGGGCGGCCACTGCCTACGCCCGGGCCAACCAGGCCAGCATCATCAGCCCGTTCATCCTGGCGGGGGCCATGTCGCCGGTGACTGTGGCCGGCCTGTGCGCGCAGGCCCTGGCCGAGGCGCTGTCGGGCATGGCCTACCTGCAACTGGTGCGACCCGGCTCGCCCGTCGTCTTCGGCACCTTCGCCTCGTCGATGTCGATGGCCACCGGCGCCCCCACCTTCGGCACCCCCGAGGCCGCCCAGGCCATCTTCGTGATGGCCGCGCTGGCCCGGCGGTGCGGGGTGCCGTTCCGCTCCGGCGGCCAGTTCACCGCCTCCAAGGCCCCCGACGCCCAGGCGGCCTACGAGTCGGCCCACACCCTTTTGCCCACCGTGCTAGCCGGGGTCAACTTCGTGCTCCACGCCGCCGGTTGGCTCGAGGGGGGCCTGACCCTGGGCTACGAGAAGCTCATAATGGACGCCGACCAGCTCGGCGCCATGGAGGTCCACGCCCGAGGGGTGGACCTGAGCGACAACGGCCAGGCCATGGAGGCGTTCCGCACCAACGCCCACGGCGACCACTTCCTGGGCAACGCCCACACCCTGGGCAACTTCGAGTCCGCCTTCTGGCGCTCAGAGACAGCCGACAACAACAGCTACGAGCAGTGGTCCGAGGAGGGCGCCCTCACCGCCGCGCAGCGGGCCAACACCCGCTGGAAGGAGCTGCTGGCCGACTACCAGCCACCCCCCCTCGACGACGCCA
>JAPYOG010000054.1 GCA_028278785.1 Candidatus Poriferisocius anaerobius
GATCCAGGCAGTGATCCCTTACAGGCTGGATTCTGATCTGAGCCAGATGCCTTGTCTTGTCGCACCGATACCACCTCCTGCACCATGTGCCCAAGAACATTTGGGGTCGGAGCCTGCCGATTCACTTGAGATTAGTTTGTTGTTTTATTTTTGTCAACTACTTTAAATGAACATATTCACGCACAGTTTCTGCTAGCCAAAGCTGCCCCGCGCACACCAATCACCGAGCCGTCGACGAGTCAGGCGATCTGCTTGCCCCGCTGCCAGACAGCCTTGACCTCAAGAGCATCGTCCAGCGCCACAAGATCGGCTTGGCCCCCGAGCTGGATCACCCCGAGGTCAGGCTCACCGAGAAGCTGCGCGGGAACCGTTGAAGCGCTTCTCACAGCATCCTCCAAGCGCAAGCCGCACTGATCGACCATATACCGCACCGCCGCATCGAGCGTGAGGCAACTCCCCGCGAGACCGCCGTCGGGGGTGCGAGGCGCGCCCTCGACAAGCTGGATTGCGGTCGAACCCAGCGCACCTGCATCCCAACCCGAGGAGTCCGACACCAGGATCATCCGTCCGGGCCCTTTCGCCCGCACTGCGATCTTCAGCATGTCGGGATGGACATGCTGACCATCGGCGATGAGGCTGATGAAGACGTCGTCTCGCGCCAGCGCAGCCCCAGTCAGCCCAGGGTCGCGGTGGTGGATGGGAGTGCTGGCGTTAAAGCAGTGTGTGAGCAGCGACGCCCCAGCGTCGAAAGCCCGTTGGGCAAGCAGGTGGTCGGCCTTGCTGTGACCGGCGGCCACGATGATCCCCCGGCGCCGCAAGCATCTGATCGCCTCGAGGGCGCCAGACCGCTCG
Source organism: Candidatus Poriferisocius anaerobius (assembly GCA_028278785.1). Lineage (GTDB taxonomy): Bacteria > Actinomycetota > Acidimicrobiia > Acidimicrobiales > Bin134 > Poriferisocius > Poriferisocius anaerobius. Next base: position 853 of record JAPYOG010000054.1, read on the forward strand.
GGCCCCAGCGTCACAATCCGAACCGTGGCGGGCAATGCCCGACACCAATCCAAATCGATCGGCCCTGCGGCGACGTCGATATGCGCACCGACCAACTCTCCCAGCCAGGGGCCTTCGAGATGGGCGCCGAGCACTCCCGAGCCGTGATCGCAACGGGCGAATTCAGCGACGGCCTCAAACCATCCTGGGTAGGCGTCAAGCGGCCTGGATATCAGCGTCGGAAGCCATGATGTAACCCCACAGGCCGCGAGCCCAGAGGCCACCTTCGGCCATTCGCTGGAGGAGCTTGTCGCGAGATCTGCGTCGCCGAAGCCATTGACCTGGATGTCAATGAACCCGGGGACAAGATATGCGGCATCAACGCCCCGGCCCATCTGTCTGACAAGGCCAATACGCCCATCCGCGACTTCAACTTCAGCCTCGTCGAGCCAGCCTGTAGCGGTAAGGACCCGTTCAGCCGAGATCCTTGTCATCGGTATCCGGCAACGAGCACAACCCGTGTAGCCACTATGTAGTCTTCGATAAACCCTATGAACTTTGCCGCAATCTGATCTCGGGTCGCATTCCGATCAAGCGAACCATCCAAAAAGCCGGATATCGGGCTCTTCCAGATACTGCGGCCTATGGCGAAACCGGCATAGCCCCGGACTCCGCCCCCGGCGCTGAACCACTTGACGATCTCCTCGGGCGCCGCGCCCGCGCCGAGAATGAGAATGGGCGGTACATGCCCATTCGAGCATGCCGCTTCACTCACTGCGGCCGCGCTGGTATGGGAGGCCACACCTTCCAGCTTCCACAGGTCTGGAGGGCCGAACCGATGGGTTATCTCCCCCACAGCAGCGGGCTGGAGCACTGGCAACACCTCGCTTCGGTAACGCGTCGCATCGCCCCCGACGACATCGAGGTCTGCACCGGCCGGCGGCACGAGCAGCTCCAAGAGCAACTCAACCCCAAACGAATCGCAGAACCTGCGCGCTTGGACCAGCGCTGCGAGGTTTGCGGCTTTGAGGTCATCGGGGTCTCCGGGGTTCCAGCGAAGCAGGACCTTCCCCCATCTTGGCGAATCAAGGGCGTCTATCGAAGCATGCAGATGCTTCTCGCCAAGAAGCTGAAGACGCCGCTGCCCGGAAACCTCGAGCGCCAGAGCCGTGGCGACCCCTTCAGACTGCGCCACTTGCGCTGCCGCCTCCCCGCACTCCGTGTCTACGAGAACCGACACCTCACCGATATGGCCGACTTGGCGCCCCGCCAAACCAGCGGCCTCCGCGATCACGGTCTTTGCATCCGCGAGGATTTCCCACTGCTCAGGTGCAACCCTCTCGCAACCGAACAGCTCCGCAGCAGTTGAGGCCCGGTGGTCGAAGGCCAGCATGAACATGGGCAGGACTGAACTCGGCGAACCGGCGACAGGAGCGACCGCGGCCGGCTTGGACCTGCCCGACTGGGCCGTTGCCAAGACATGGAGCGCCGCACCCCGAGCCCCGGCCAACTGGCCCATGGCGGCAAGCCTTATCTCAGGCGCTGCTCTCAGCGGTTCGAGCTCATCGGCAACTCCCGCAACCAGCGGGTCGAGAAGCTGCCGGCCGGACTCGCTGAGTCCTCCCCCTACGATAATGACCTCGATGTCTACTGTCATCGTCAATGCTGCAAGCGCGCGGGCAAGATAGCTGACGCAAACCTCCCAAGCCTTGACAGCCGCCTGCTCGCCTCCGACAGCCCGTGCGGCGATCTCCTTAGCCTCGGCTGCTCGGGTCTGGCCCGCAAATTGCTTGTAAGCACGCTCAAGCCCGCTTGCCGAAGCAATCAGCTCCGCGCATCCCCAACGGCCGCAACCGCATTTGCCCTCGATGCCGTCAAGGCGGATGTGACCTATCTCACCAGCGAAACGACTGCTGCCCCGCCAAAGGCGGCCGCCGAATTGCAGCGCCGCCGCCAGGCCGGTTCCGACCGGCACGAAAGCCCCTGATCCCACCCCCTGGCCGGCACCGATGGTGAACTCAGCCAGCGCTCCTGCGTATACGTCGTGCTCCACATGAACCGGCAGCTCCAAAGCTGCCTCCAACTCTGGGCCAAGGGAAAAATCGGCCCATCCCAGATTGGCCGAGAACTCGCCCCTGCCGGTAGCCGGATCAACGAGTCCTGGGATGGCCAGGCCCACTCCGCCAAGGCCGACGCCAGCGTCGGAGGCTCTGGAAGCCAGCGACTCCACGACCCCTCGGACATCCCGTACTACCTGTCCATGGTCTCGCGCTCCTTCACGCCGCCATCTCAGCGGCTCGCCGATGATGCCGACTGCACTGGCCAATACCGCTTTCAACTCAGTTCCGCCAACGTCGATCCCGATCGCGGCTACCGACCCGCTGATCTTGCTCATCCTCGACATATCTCCCAATTCTGCACTAGTATGCGTGTATCAAACCCATATTGTGCATAAATATGCTTGCATATAGGTTGACTGCAACCAAATCGATCATCGTTTATCATTGCATGGCAGCCCGAACCCCCGTCGGCGGCCAAAGGTGAGCAAGCACCCGGCACGACCGGTGGCCGCCGACCTGGGCGGCACGCCAATCCTGGTGGCACCGCTCGGGGGTGAGCCTGGCGAGATAATCGAAAACATGCTTGATTCCAGGGTATCGCTTAGACGGGTTGCCGTGCGTGCCAGCGCTGCCGCCCAGCCGATGGCCGGCCATGTGCAGCCTGAAGTGGTCGACCCACTCGAGTCCCAGACCACGTTGGTGAGCGCTGCGGGTGGTCAGGAGAAAACCTTATCCAGTTGAACTTCCTGGGAATCCCCCGCCAAAATCAGCTCCACGCCGTGCTGTTCGAGCGCCTCGGAGAGATCCTCGGGAGGAGTAGAGGTGGTCAACAAGACATGCACGCTGTCCAGGCTGCATATTCGGGAGAACATCGTCTTGCCGAGCTTTGTGTGGTCCACAGCGATAATGCAACGGCTGGCGGCCTCCACCAATGCCCGGTTGGTGGCAGCCTCCGCCTGGTCGTGCGTGCTTATCCCGAACGCGGACACGCCGTCGGCGCCGATGATGCAAACATCGAGGTTGAACTCGGAAATGCAGTGATCCGCCGCGGGCCCCACCATCTCATAACTGCGGCCGCGCACAAGGCCACCGCTGACCACAAGCGTATGGTGGGGCCACTGGGCCAGCTCGAAAGCCACGCTGAGGGAGTTGGTCACAACGCTTATGGCCGGACCGGGCCCCAGAACCCTGCCCACTTTGGCCATCGTTGTGCCGCCGGACAACCCCACTCTCATGTTCTCCGACACATAGTCCGCTGCCGAGACCGCAATCGTGTCTTTTTCCCGCTCTTGGTGCGACTCGCGGTAGCGCAGCGGGAGCTCGTAGGCGAAGTTCGTCCGAACCGCCCCGCCATGCGTTCTCCGCAGCACATCGCTGGCTTCCAAGATGCTCAGATCGCGGCGAATGGTGGCAGCCGAAACGTCCAGCGACTTGCTCAACTGGACGACTTCAACCTCATTCTGCGCAGACAGAGTTGCTATGATCGCCGTTTGCCGTTCTTCAGGGCTCATAGGCGACAACTGTAGTGTGAGCTTCCCCCCTGATCGCGGAGTGCCTGTTTGCCAAGATCAGAGCGTGTCGCGTCCCAGGTAGGGGCGCAGGGCTTCGGGGATTGCCACTGAGCCGTCGGGCCGGCGGTGGGTCTCGACCAGGGCGGCCCATACACGGGGAACGGCGAGAGCCGAGCCGTTGAGGGTATGGAGGATTCGGGTGCCCTTCTCGCCGGCAGGGCGGTAGCGGAGGTTGGCCCGGCGGGCCTGGTAGTCGGAGTACCACGACACCGACGACACCTCCAGCCACTGGTCGGCGCCCGGCGAGTACACCTCCACATCCCATGAGCGGTGGTGCGACTGCCCGAGGTCCCCGGCGCAGATGTCGACGATCCGGTAGGCCAAGCCCAGATCGGCCACCGCTCCCTCGGCCCTCTCCAGGATCTCCGCGTGAACCGCCGGCGCCTGCTCGGGGGTTGCATAGGCCAGGATCTCCACCTTGTCGAACTCGTGGACCCGCAGCAGGCCCCGCGTGTCCCGCCCGGCGGCGCCCGCCTCTCGGCGATAGCAGGCGGTGTGGGCCATCATCCTCATGGGCAGGTCGGCCTCTTCGAGGATCTCCCCAGAAGCCAGCGAGGTGAGCGGAACCTCTGCGGTGGGAATGGCCCACAGATCGTCGCGCTCCAGCCAGTAGGCGTCGTCGGCGAACTTCGGGAGCTGGCCGGTGCTCACCATCACCTGGCTGTGGACCAGGGTGGGCGGGCGGATCTCCTCGTAGCGGTCGGCGTTGCGGTCGAGCCCGAACTGGACCATGGCCCGGGCCAAAGAAGCCCCCGGGCCCCGGAGCATGGCGAACATCGAGCCCGACAGCTTGGCCGCCCGCTCCATGTCCAGCCACCCGGCCTCCACGGCGAACTCCCAGTGGGGAACCCTCTGGTGGTCGCCATAGCCGCCGGGGTCGAAGTTCTCCACCCGCAGCACCGGGTTGTGGGACTCGTCGGCGCCGTCAGGGGCATCGGCCGCCGGCAGGTTGGGAATTCGCAGCAGCAGCTCGTCTATCTGAGCAGCCACCGAGTCGGCCTGAGCCGCCAACTCCTTTGCCTGCTCGCCCTGCATGCGGCTCTCGGCTGCGGTGGCCTCGGCCTGCGCGTCGCGTCCCTCGCGTTTCAGCCGCCCCACTTGCCGGGACAGTTCCTTGACGCTGTGGCGCAGGGCATCGCGCCGGGTGGTGATGTCCCGGTGCTGCTCGTCCAAAGCCGCCACCTGCTCCAACTCGGACAAGTCGATTCCCCGGCGGGCCAGCTTGGCCCGCACCGCTGGATAGCTGGCGCGCACCAGGCGCAGGTCGATCATCGAGGACCGCTGGCGGATGGACCGAGGCCGACCCCCGAGGTCTCCGGGGACCTGTCGCCGACCGGGATGGGTTCTGAAGCGCCGGTGTCCACCAAGCGCATCCGGGTGTCAGCCCGCTGCTGGCGACCGGCCCATCTGAAGAAGAGCATCCCGATCCACATCCAAAGGTACATGCCGCCCGCCAGCTTCATGATGAGCCCTGCTGCCTGCTGGTCGGCCTGCACCCCGATGCCCCACAGGCGCACCTGGTGGTCGTAGGCGCTGTAGACCGCGCCCTGGGCGAAGGTCAAGAACGCGCCGGGCACGGTGGGCACCACCGACATCAAGAACAAGTACACCATCTTGCCGGGCGGGCGCATTTGGAGCTCGGGGATCGGGCCGCACACCGGCAGCCACATCACCAGTGCCGAGGCGAACAAGAGCAGGTGGACGAAGTAGTGCAGGGCGCCGCTTTCCACCGAGGTGTTCACCACCCAGGGAATGTGGCTCACCGCCACCATGAAGTTGAACAGAACCCCGGCAGCCACCGGCCGGGCCAGCCGCCTGACCCACGCCCCAGCGTTGCCGTCGCCGCTGAGCAGGAGCCGAGCCAGCCATTCGGGCATAGCCGCCCACAGCAGCGGGGGCACCACCAAGGTGATCAGCAGGTGCTGGATCATATGCACCGAGTACAGGTACTCCTCGGAGACGTCGTGCAGCGGCCAGTCACTGGCAAGCCATAGAAGGGCCAAAGCGGCTAAGAAGGCCGCACGGTGGCGGCGTGTGAATGCCGCCCCACCCGCTGGAGCGGCCTTGGGAGCGATCACCCGGACCGCATACCAGGCCATGGCCGCGCCGGCCAGAACGATGATCCAGGCCTCGGCGTGGGGCTGGTACCGCCAGATATCGGCGTCGGCGGCAAAAACCATCAGCCCACTACCGGCGCCAGCCCGACGCGGTCCGCCCAACAACCGCCCGCAGACGAGTCCCGCAGCGCCGCCCAACAACCGCCCGCAGACGAGTCCCGCAGCGCCGCCCAACCAACACGGCCTACCAGTACCTGAACGCGGTCAGCATCACCATGTACACGGCCATGGCCAATATCAGCCCGAAGACGAACAGCCGCCAGAAGATGGGAGCATCGAACTTCAGGTGCATGAAGAAGGCCACCACCAGGAAGAACTTGAGCACCATCATGGCCACGAGCATCACGATGATGGCGTTGTCGCCCCAGCCGTGAACGGTCTCGAAATAGGTGAAGACCTCGAACGCGGTGAGCAGCGCCAAGGCGATGGCCACCTTCACATACAGCCAGTTGGAGGGGTGGGCGTGGCCGCCGGCGGCGGAATGCCCGTCAGCGCCGTGGGCTGTGTTCGGGGTGTCGGGGGTGGCGGTGGACATAACCGATCCTATTGCGGGAAGAGGTACACGATGGTGAAGATCACAATCCAAACGACATCCACGAAGTGCCAGTACAAGCCGATGATCTCAACGGTCTCGGCGCGCTCTCGGGACAGGTTGCCCCGCACAGACATCACGAACAGCGACATCAGCATGATGATGCCGATGGTGACGTGGGCCCCGTGGAAGCCGGTGAGCGCGTAGAAGGAGGAGCCGAAGAGGTTGGTGGTGAAACCGAGGCCCTCGCTGTAGAAGGCGGTGAACTCGTACACCTGCCCGGCCACGAAGGTGGCGCCCAGCGCAGCGGTGGCGGCCAGCCATATGCGATTGCGCCGCAGGTCGCCTTTGGCGATGGACGACACCGCGAACACCATGGTCAGCGAGCTCATCAAGAGCACGAAAGAGCTGACCGAGGTGAACGGGATGTCGAACACGTCGTCGGGGCCGATGTCGTCGGGGCCGATGCGCCCCTTGTTGAACATGTAAGTGGAGATGAGCCCGCCGAACAGCAGGCACTCCGAGCCCAGGAACAACCACATGGCCAGCTTCTCGTTGGAGATGCCGGTGCTGGTGCGGTGATCCTCGGAGAGGGCGGCGACCTCAGCGGCCGCGGTGTCAGTCAACGCTCTGGGCCTCCTCGAGTTCAAGCGGGCTGCCTGCCCGGCCCTCAGCCTCATCGGCTGCGGGGAGCTCGCCCGCATGGTCACCGTGGTGGCCGGCGGCGTCTGGGTCGTCGGGCGGTTCCAGCGACCAGCCGTAGATCGCCCCGACCAACAGCGCGACTCCCGCCGCGGCCAGCCACAGGTTGAAGATCAAGCCGTAGCCCACCAGCAGGATCCCCGCGCTCAACACGATCGGCCAATACGAGGGGGACGGCAGATGCACGCTCGTGTTGCTGCCGTCGTGGGCGATCTGCGAGGTGGGCGCGGCCCGCACCACCCGGCCGGTCTCGTCCCTGCCGTACTTGCGGTGCCAGAACTCGTCGAGTTTCTGCACCTCGATGTCGGAGTCGAAGTTGTGCTCGGGCGTCGGGGAGGCCGTCATCCACTCCAGCCCCCGGGCATCCCACGGGTCGGGGCCCACGTCCGGCCGCCCCGCTCTGCGCCATTTCCGGGTGCTGGCGTAGACGTTCCACAAGAACATGGCCACCCCTATGGCGATCACAAAGGCCCCTATTGAGGCCACCATGTTCCAGAATGCGAACCCCTCGTCAGCCCGATAGGTGGGTATGCGCCGCGACATGCCCTGCAAGCCGAGGATGTGCATCGGCCCGAAGGTGAAGTTGAAACCGATGAGCATCACCCAGAAGCTGGCCTTGCCCCAAGCCTCGTTGAGCTTGTAGCCGAAAGCCTTGGGCCACCAGAAGTAGAACCCCCCGAACAGGCCGAGCAGCGCCCCGCCGAATATCACGTAGTGGAAATGGGCCACTATGTAGTAGGTATCGGTCTGCTGGGTGTCAGACGGGGCGATGGCGTGGGTCACCCCCGACAGGCCTCCGATGGTGAACATCGACACAACCCCCACGGCATACAGCATGGGGGTGGTGAATCGCAGCCGGCCCCGGTACATGGTGGCCAGCCAGTTGAGGATCTTCACCCCGGTGGGCACGGCGATGAACATGGTGGACACCGAGAAGGCCGCCACCGACAGCGGCCCCATCCCGGAGGTGAACATGTGGTGGGCCCAAACCCCCCAGCCCATGAAGCCGATGGCGATGCCGGAGGCGACCATGAAGTGGTAGCCGAATATGGGTTTGCGGGAGAACGTGGGGATGATCTCCGACACGATCCCAAAGGCGGGCAGTATCAGGATGTACACCTCGGGATGGCCGAATATCCAGAACAAGTGCTGCCACAGGAGCGGGTCGGCCCCGGCAGCCACGTTGAAGAAGTTGGAGTCCCACAGCCGGTCGAACATCAAAAGGAAGAGGGCCACGGTGATGACGGGAATGGCGAACAGCAGAAGGAACTGGGTGATGAGCAGCATCCAGGTGAGCACCGGCATGCGGAACAAGCTCATCCCCTTGGTTCGCATGTTCAACACGGTGGCAATCAGATTTATGGCGCTGACCAGCGAGGCAATACCGGTTATCTGCAAGCCCACCGCGTAGAAGTCGATGCCCTTGGAGGGCGAGAAGAGCACCCCGCTGTTGGGGGCGTAGTTGAACCAGCCGCCGTCGGGCACGTTCTGGAACCAGCCGCCTATGAACATCGATGAGGTGAGCAGCACTCCCCCGGCCAAAAAGCACCAGAAGCTGAACGCGTTGAGGCGGGGGAAGGCCACATCCCGGGCCCCCACTTGCAGCGGCAGCAGATAATTGGCGAAAGCCGCGGCCATGGGCATGACCACCAGGAACACCATGGTCACGCCGTGAATGGTGAACACGCCGTTGTAGGTGCCCGCCCCGATCACCGAGCCGTTGGGGGTGGCAAGCTGAAGGCGGATGAACAGGGCCTCCACACCGCCCACGATGAAGAAGAACAGCGCGGCGGCGCCGTACATGATGCCGATGCGCTTGTGATCAACGGTGAACAGCCAGCTCCTCCAGCCCTCGCTGCCCTGAGGCCGGGTGAACACGCCCAAGGGGCGATGGGCGATCCTGGGGCTCTGGACGGCGGTCATCGGCACGTTCACAATCAGTCGAGGGTGGACAGGAAGGCGACGAGGTCGTCGATGTCTTTCGGGCTCAAACCGGTGCGGGACGGCATGCCGCGGAAGTTGTCTGCATCAGCGGGCTTGCGCTCGGGGGCGTTGTATATCCATGCCTCCAGCTCGCCCCGGTTGAGCGTGCCCGAGGCGGGCAGATCCAGATAGCCGAGGTGTTCGCCGGCCCCCAGATAGAGGTCGAATATCGACCCGGCAAAGGTGCTCCGGGTCATCAGGTGGGTGAGGTTGGGCGCGGCCCCCGCTACCAGCGTGTCGATATCCAGATAGACGCCGGCGTCGGCGCCGTTGAACTCGCCGTACACATCCCAGCCGTCGGGCTCAGTGCCCTCGCCGCCGCGGTCGGCAGGCGACGTGATCCCGTTGACCACGTGGCAGCTCGCGCACTGCTGGGCGAATATCTCCCGTCCCGATGCCGCAGCGGTGCCGCCCTGGGGCATCTCGGCCGGGGTCATCTGGTTGTCCCGCCACTCGGCGAACTCCTCGGCGGTGAGCACGACCGCCACCATCTTCATGTAGCCGTGGGACAGGCCGCAGAACTCGGTACACTGCCCCCGGAACCGGCCCGTCTGCTCTGACTGGATGACCCAGTCGTGGGATCGGCCCGGCACCGCGTCTTTCTTCCCGTTGAGCTTGGGGATCCAAAAAGAGTGGATCACGTCGCGCGATTTGATGTCCAGCGGTATGTCCACCCCCACGGGAATGACCAGCTCGTTGGCGGTCACGAAATCAGGCGGCGTCGTGGTATCGCCGTCCAGGTGGTACTGGTACTCCCACCACCACTGCTGGCCCACAACGGTGACGACCAGATCCTCGTCGGAGGCCTCCACGTCGTCCAGGGCGAACAGGGCGATCAGCGTGAAGACCGAGATCACGGCCAAAAGCGCCGTCGGCACCAGCGTCCAGGCAATCTCGAGGCGGTTGTTGCCGTGTACCTGCTCGGGGAACTCTTCGTCTTCGTAGTAGCCGTACTCGCCGTCGCCGGTGTCGGAGCCCGACACGCGGTACCGCAGCCACAGGGCCAGCACCGCCCCCTGCACCAAGAAGAACACCACCCCGGCCACAATGAAGATGGGGTTGATGAGCTCGGCGATTTCCCGGCCTTGGCGGCCCACCGGCGACAGGGTGGACAGCGGGTGGTTCTTGTCGACCACGATGGCGACAGCGATCAGGGCGGCAGACCCGCTCACCACCAGCAGGCTCGACAGCCAGGCGAGCTTCTTCACCCGACTGCTCATGGGGCACCGCCTGGAGAGGTCACCCGACTGCTCATGGGGCACCGCCTGGAGAGGTCACCCGACTGCTCATCGGGCACCGCCTGGAGAGGTGGGCTGCGCTGTCACTGTTGAGCCCCGACTTCTTCGGATAGCTGATAGTGGTCGGTTTCGCTGGGCCCATGGTGGAAGTCGCGCGAGCCGATGGCCGCGGTGACAACCCCGGCCACCAGGATCCCGGCACAGGCCAGCGCTACCGTGCCGACGATCACCGAGCGGTTGATGCGGGGGACCACCGCAAAGGCCACAGCGGCGAAGAAGATGACGGTGGCAACAACCCCGGCCACGATCACGGCGCTGAACTCCGTGACGGCCAAGAACACCCGCGACAGGGCCAGCACCAGCACCGCCACCCCCAGCGCGGCGGTAACCGGATACTCAACCGGGCCCATGATGCGATTGCGGAGGTTGCGGTTGACCGCGGGATCGGCGGTGGCCCGGTCGGCCCACGCGGCGAGCATCCACTCGAAGATCGCCGCCCCCACGATGACCACGCCTATCACGAAGATGGTGGCGTGGGTTGCCAGCCCCACGATCATGGCCCCCACACCGAACGCGGAGACGGCCGGCCAGTAGTTGTGCCCCAGGTCGCTCTGGGTGTCCGGGATTCGGCCGTCGTCCATAAGCTCGCCCGCAGACTCGGCGTCGGCATCGCGGAACGCAACCAAGAACAGGGCCACCACGGCCGACAGCACCGCAAAGCCCATCAGCGCCACATAGCCGACATGGTCGCCGATGCCGCCCTTGTAGCCCAGGCTGAGCACTCCGACCCAGGCCTCCACGTTGAGCACGGCAAAATACTCGGTTCCCCCCGCGCTGCCGCTGGCCACGCCATACACGACGGCAGCGACCGCCGCAGCGCCGGCGAAGCCGAAGAACAGGCGAAAGCCGGGTGTGAACACTAGAAACCTGCCTGGCCTCGGTGGCGGGAGATCGAATAGACAATGAGCACGAGCGGCCCTACTTCAACACGAAGATCGCCGTCCAGATGACGACATAGACGATAACAACGGCATACCAGAAAATCGATGCCGCCACGAACCCGTCGGCTTGGCGGCTGACCTGCTGGCCGGCCAGCCAGCGAAAGGCCACGAGACCCAAGAACACCAGCCCGACGGTGATCATCACCAGGTGTGAGCCCGAGATGGCATAGATCAGCACAGCGGCGATCGACTCGTCGGCCGCCAAGCCCATCTGGGTGTACTGGAAGGACGTGGTGATCACCACCGAGACCCCGAACAGGCCGGTCAGCGCCGTGGCCATGATTGCGTGGGCGCGGTCGTCGCGGGCAACGGCGTACACCGCCCACTGCACAGTCACCGCCGACATGAGCATGGTCCACGCCGCCACGGTGGGCTGGGCCAACTGGATGTCGGCATCGGACGGGATCCAGCCGCCGCCGCCCGCCAGCGCGTCGGACCGCTCCCGCAGATATACCGCGAACAGGGCGGCGAAGTACATGAGCGTCGCCGCCGTGGCGAAAACAGTGCCTGCCAAAAGGGTGCGCGGGCGGGGCAGCGGAGCGGCCAGGGGCGTGCCCACGGGGATGTCTGCCATCAGATCTCCCCGCCTTGGCTGTTGTCTGCCTTTTCAGACGAGCTGAGGACAAAGGCGACGTTCAGCGCCACCAGGGTCAGACCGCCCAGGACGGCTATGGCGCCAACCAGGCCGATCACGTTCAAAACCTCGACGAATCCCAAAGAGTCGATGGCGCCCAGGTCAGCGGCCTCATAGGGCCGCTCGGGCTGGTCGAAGAAGCCGGCCAGCACATCGGTGAGCCCGTACAAGATCGACCCGCCGGCCAGTGCGAGCACCGACAAGAAGCCCAGCGGGGCGCTGAGCGGACGGCCCAACAGCCGGGGCGCCCAGTGGTAGAGCCCGGCGACGGCGGCCAGCAGCCCGCCCAGCAACGCGAAGTTCATCAGCCCTGTGACGAGGCTGGATTCCCCCAGGTCGTCCATGGCATCGAAGAACCCCCGCCAGATGTCGCCGTCGGCCTCCCTGAGCACCCCCAGCGCGGGCTCGGCCACCCGCAGCACACCAGACGCAGCCGCCGCCGTCAGGAGTCCCCCCGATGCCACCGCCAGGACAAACTGGGGGGTGATCTCAGGACGCTGCCCGGCAGAGGCCGCGTTGAACGCCAGCCAGCCGCCATAGGCCAGCACAGCCAGGGCGATCGCCAGGGCGAACACCGTGAAGAGCGCTTCGCCGGTGACGACGTGGGCGTCGTCGGCCGCCGGGTCGGCGCTGTCGAAGAACCCCTGGGCCCACGCGCCGAAGGAGAAGAACCCGAACGCTCCCACGATGAAGGCCATGGGCTCGAACATCTTGGGCCGGCGGCCGCGGGCGGTGGTGAGAACTTCAGCGGCGATCCCCAGAAGCGGAATTGTCCAGGCGAAAACCTGGGGAGCGTCGAACGCCCAGGCCACCTGCTCGAACGGGGCGTCGCCCGCGCCGAAGCGCATCGCGTCGGCCCCCCGCAGATCGACCCAGGAGATGACCAGGTTGGCCAGCAGCACCGGGATGGAGAACAGCCAAACCCCGCAGGCCACCAGCATCGACCAGCAGAACGCCGGCATTTGGAGCAGGTCCATCCCCGCAGGCCGCTGCGTGACCAGCGTGGCGAAGACCACCCCCGTCCCCATCAACAGGCCCAGCCCGATCACGCCCAGCGACAAGACGGTGAGCTCCACCGACTGCTCGCGGGCCGCACCGGCTTGATGCGAGCCCAGACCGCCATAGGCGAAGGTGGCCGCAATATGGGTTATGGCGCCCACCAGCCAGGTCCAGAATGCCGCCGCAGCCGCCCGGGGATAGGCCACCGACGACGCGCCGAGCTGATGGGGCGCCATCGCGACGGCCAGCCCCAGAAACAGCGGAACCAGGCCGCAGAGGATCAAGGTGGTGCGGTACAGCCCGAAGACCTGGAAGAGCTCGTTGGCGTTCCCGAAAACGGCGAATCCGCCGTCGATGTCGGCTTTTTCGATGCCGATCAGCACGCCCAGCACGAGCGCCAGCCCCGACAGCAGCAGCGAGAAGACCACATACAGCCTCCCGACAACCCGGTGATCGCCGGTGCTGAGAATGCCGGCCAGACCGGTGGGAGGGGTCCACTGAACCGCCGGCGACTGGATCGCCGGCTGAGAATGGTCGCCTGTCGCAACCTCTTGCGTTTGTGGCCTCGTCTCGGTGAGTGTCATCGTGCTCCACAAAGGCGGCTGTGAGCCAGCACTCTACACATCGCCGGTGTCAATTCTCTCATCAGACACCGGTGCGCACCAGCTGGTCCACCACCATCGCCCCGAACAGCAGCGTGATGTAGGAAATGGAATACGAGAACAGCCTCATGGCCGCGGCCTCCGTCTGGGCGCGCAGCACCTGCACGGCCAAGCAGAGGAAAACCCCGCCGAGCACGATCGCGCTCGCCAGATAGATCGCCCCCATCCCGCCCACCGCGCTGAACAGCACCGACAGCGCCCACAGAACCACGGTGTAGCCGATCATCCGGACCGCAGTGGTGCGGGTGCTTGCCACTGCGGGAAGCATGGGCACGTTTGCGGCCTGGTAGTCGTCTCGATAGCGAATGGCCAGTGCCCAGAAGTGAGGCGGCGTCCAATAGAAGATAAGGCCGAACAGCAGCAGCGGGGCCCAGTCGAGGCTGTTGGTCACCGCCGACCAGCCCACCAGAACCGGCACGGCCCCGGCAGCCCCGCCGATGACGATGTTGCGAGAGGATGTGCGCTTGAGCCAAAGGGTGTACACGAACACATAGAAAGCAGTGGCCGACAGGGCCAGGGCTGCGCTGAGCAGGTTCACGAATCCCCACAGCCAGGCGAAGGCCAGCGCCTCCAAAGCGATGGCGAATGCCAGTGCTCGCCGGGGGGCGATTTGCCCGGTGGCCAGCGGCCGGTGCTTGGTGCGCTCCATCAGCCGGTCGATGTCGCGATCCGCGTACATGTTGATCGCATTGGCGCCGCCCGCGGCCAGGGCGCCGCCGATGACGGTGGCCGCCATCAGCCACACCGAGGGGATGCCCCGGTCGGCCACCACCATGGTGGGAACCGTGGTGACGAGCAGCAACTCGATGATGCGGGGCTTGGTGAGCGAGATGTAGGCCCGAGCGGTCTGGGCGCGGCTGTGAGAAGACAATTGGGCAAGACCCATGGCCTGCCCAGCGTACGGTTTCAGCACCGGGCAGGCCAAGGTTTCGGGGCCGAGCCAGAGCGCCGGCCGCCGGTGCCGCCGACCCCGGTGCCGACCCCGGTGCCGACCCCGGCTCCGACCCCGGCTCCGGATGCCTGCCTGTCACAGGCGGCCCGTACAATCCATAGCGTGATTCGAGCCCGGATCTCCGTCGCTGCCTACCGCAAGATCACCGTCGGGGCGCTCGCCCTTCTGGCGTTGATCATCGTGAGCGGCAGCGCGGTCCGGCTCACCGACTCGGGGCTGGGCTGCCCGGATTGGCCGGCGTGCGACAACGACAAGCTGGTGGCCCCGCTCGAAGTCCACCCCATGATCGAGTTCGTGAACCGCCTCATAACCGGGCTGGTGTCGGCCGTGGTCATCGCCGCCGTGCTGGGCGCCCACCAGCGGGCGCCGCGGCGCGCTGATCTGGTGTGGCTGGCATGGGGCCTGGTTGCCGGGGTGCTGGCCCAGATTGTGCTGGGCGGGCTGGTCGTGCTCTACGAATTGCCGCCGGTGCTGGTGATCGGGCACTTCCTGCTTTCCATGGTGCTGCTGTGGAACGCGGTGGTGCTGCACTGGCGGGCCTCCGAGTACAAGCGCCCGGGGCTCGGCCGATATCGACCCCATCGGCTGGGAAACGGCGTGGCCATGCTCGTCGCGGCGGTGATCGTGACCGGCACCGTCGTGACCGGGGCGGGGCCGCACGGCGGCGACGAAAACGCCGAGCGCATAGACGTGGCCGTTCGGGACGTGGCCCGGATCCACGGTGCCGTGGTGGTGGCCCTCCTGTTGGCCTTGGCGGCGCAGATGTGGTGGCTGCGAACACGGGGCGCCCCTGCCCGCGCCCAGTTCTGGAGCCGCACCCTGCTGGGGGTCGCCTTGGCCCAGGGATTCATAGGCTACGTTCAGTACTTCACCGGGGTGCCGGTGCTGCTGGTGGGCCTGCATGTAGCCGGCGCTGCTCTACTGTGGATTGCCACGGTGTTCTACTGGCTAAACGTGAGAGGCCCTCTGATGTCCACCCAGCCCGACCTGGCCCCGGCGGTGCCGGCATGACTCCCGCGGCCCCCGTGGAGGTGGCGCCGATCGAGATAAAACAGCCCGAGGACGCAACCGGCGTGGGGTTCGACCGGCCCTGGA
Organism: Candidatus Poriferisocius anaerobius; assembly: GCA_028278785.1. Lineage (GTDB taxonomy): Bacteria > Actinomycetota > Acidimicrobiia > Acidimicrobiales > Bin134 > Poriferisocius > Poriferisocius anaerobius. Next base: position 16,378 of record JAPYOG010000054.1, read on the forward strand.
AGGTGATTGTTTGGAACGACCCCATCAACCTCATGTCCTATGTGGCCTTCGTGTTCCAGAAGCTGTTCGGCTACAGCAAGGAGAAGGCCACCCTGCTCATGCTGGACGTGCATCACAAGGGCAGGGCCGTGGTGTCGGACGGCCCCCGAGAGAAGGCCGAGATGGACGTCTTCCGCCTGCACGAGCACGGCTTGTGGGCCACCATGGAGCATGACGGCTGATGAGGACGCGGCCAACAGCACGCAGGCATCTGCCCGGCCTTCGGATGTGCGGCGGCTGATGGCACCGCGGCGGCCGATCGAGCCCAACGGCGACGGCACCTATGCCCTGCGCCTGCGAAGGGATGAGCGCGCCCTTATCGCTTCCGTCGCAGCAGAGCTTCGCACCCTCGTCGAGGACGACCCCAACGACGAGATGCTGACCCGCCTGTTTCCCACCGCCCGGCCCGACAACGCCGACGCCGAGGCCGAGTATCAGGAGATGGTGAGAGGTGAGCTTGCAGCCACGCGGATCAACCGCTTCAGCGCCGTGGCGGAGCTGGCCGAGGCAACCGTGTTGGACAGCGAGCAGCTTGCTGCGTGGGTGGGTGCAGTCAACGACCTCCGTCTGGTGCTCGGCACCCGCCTCGAGGTCACCGAGAACGACGACTTCGACGACATCGACGAAGACGATCCCGAGGTGGTGGCCCGTTCGGCCTACTGGTATCTGGGCTGGCTGCTGGAGCACCTGGTCGAGGCGTCTGCGACCGAGCTCTAGCCGCCTATCTCCTCGGCGGGGGGCCGGGATGCCGGGTCGCCCTGGCCGGCCCGGGCGATCTCTGAGAGGGAGGCCACGGCGTTGGTGAGCCCGCTGGTGTCGAGGGGCAGGAAGATCTTGGTTGCTTGGCCGTCGGCCACGCTCTTCAGCGACTCCAGGTAGCGGATGGCGATGAGATCGGGGGTGGGATCTCCGGCGTGTATGGCCCCGAATATCAGCTGGATTGCGGTGGACTCGCCCTCGGCCACCGTCTCGAACTGATAGCGCTCGGCGTCGGCCACCCGTTTTATGGCCTCGGCCTCGCCCTCGGCCTCGAGAATCTGGCTCTCCTTCTGGCCCTCCGCCCGCAATATGGCCGACCGCTTCTCACCCTCGGCCTCGGTGACGATGGCCCGGCGGTCCCGCTCGGCCTTCATCTGGCGGTGCATGGCCTCGGTCACATCAGGCGGCGGCTCGATGCGCTGGATCTCCACCCGGACGACTCTGGTGCCCCACTTGTCGGTGGCGTCGTCGAGGATCTGCCGCAGCTTGCCGTTGATCAGCTCGCGGGAGGTGAGCGCCGCGTCGAGGTCCAAGTCGCCTATCACGTTGCGGAGGTTGGTCTGGGCCAGCTTGGTCACCGCGAGCTGGAAGTTGCCCACGTTGTACTTGAGCTTCACCGGGTCGGTGGCCTCGAAGAAGATCACCGCGTCCACCGTCACCACCACGTTGTCCTTGGTGATCACCTCCTGCGGCGGCACGTCGATGACCCGCTCCCGCATGTCCACCTTGCTGATTCGCTGCACAAACGGGAAGATCCAGCGCAAGCCGGAGTCCACCGTGCGCTGGTAGCGGCCCAGCATCTCGATGAGGCCCCGCTCATAGGGCCGGATGATTCGGATGCCCAGCGCGGCGATGAGGATCAGCGCCAGCGCGATTATGGCGAATAGGGCTACCACGGCTTCCATGACTGCTACCTAGCTTTCTTTGCTCTCTTTGCTCTTTGTCGAGTGTTGTCGGGGAACGGGGGCGACCACCAGCCGGGTGCCGTCGATTTCGGTTATCACCACCTGGGTGTCGGCCTCGATGGGCTCGGCGGCGGTGGCCCGCCATTGCTCGCCCCCAACCCGCACCATCCCCGTCTGCGCGTCGTCGTCGACGCGCTCGATGACCTTGCCCTGGGCGTCGATGAGGCGGTTCGCCCCCACACGGGGCTGCTCGACGTCGTTCTGGCGGCGGACGAAGCGGCGGAGATACACGAAGCTCGCCACCGTGCCAGCGAAGAAGGCCAGCCACTGCCACAGCACATGGGCGTCCACCCATGCCAACACCGCCGCCGCGGCCGCTCCGATGGCGAAGGGGAGGAGGAAGAACCCGGCGGTGAACACTTCTGCCAGCGAGAACACCACCGCAGAGCAGGTCCACAGCCAGCGCCAGAGTTCGTTCTCCACGCTCTTTCCTCCTCTTGCTCGACGCCGCCGACTCGGTGCCGCCCATGCTACCCGTTTTTCAGTGGGGTTCGGCCAGAGCGGGCTGCTATCTTAACGAGGCCCTTGCCGGCCCATTGGCCCCCATCGTCCAGCGGCCTAGGACGCCGCCCTTTCAAGGCGGTAACACGGGTTCGAATCCCGTTGGGGGTGCTGATCCAGCACCCTGTCAGCGGTGTGCCCAGAAAGGCCGCACGGCAAGCGTATTGTGCAGGCGGGCGGAACGGTCGTGGTGGACGAGTGGCAGCGGATGCCCTATACCTGGGACCTCGTGCGGCGGGCGG
>JAPYOG010000055.1 GCA_028278785.1 Candidatus Poriferisocius anaerobius
GTGATGATCCCGGTTATCAGCTCGAGTCGTTTGAGCAGCGACCGGGTGGCCTCGGGGTTGGGCGGGCCTGGCACATAGTGGGGCACCGACACCCGCAGGGAGATGGCAGGGATGCGAGCCCGGGCCAAAGCGTCGTGCAGCGCGCCCGCCAGTCCGGTGGGGCCTTGATACGTGGGACGGCCCAGGCCGAACATGCGGGCCAACTCGGCGTTGGTTGAGCTGCCCACCACTCCCAGGGGCCGGGTGTGGGGAGCGAGGCCCACCATGGCCCCGAGGGTGACCACCAGCCCGACCCGGCACTGGTCGGCCACCTCCACCAGATAGTTGGTGAAGGTCCGCCACCGCAAATGGGGCTCCACCCCGTCCACCACAACCAAGGGGTGTTTGGCGCCGTAGCGTTCAACGGCATCCACCGTGGTGGTCGGCCAGTCGATGACCCGTCGGTTCTCGTCGTCTAGGCGTATCACTGGGCGGCGGTCTTGGAAGTTGAAGAACCCCTCCGGATCGATGCGGGCCAAGGGTGCAAGGCCGTTCGCGTTCTCTCTGATCATTCGCACCGCAGCCGTAGCCGCCTCGGCCGCGTCGAAGAGCCCTTCCAGCGCCACCACCATGACCGGGCTGGCTTGGTCGGGCGCATCCACAAGCCATTCCAGCTCCACCACCATTGTCTAAGGTTCACACCTGCACAGCGCCAGGGCAAGCCAGAAACAAGGCTGCCACTCCCATGCCGCCACTCCCATGCCCCCACATCTGGCAGCACGCCCTGATCTGCCGATGCGTACTGCCAACAGCTCGTGTCGCAGTGGGTTATGCGCTGGTTGCTGTTTCGACGGCTGGGTCGGGTGCGTCCGAAGGCGGGGTGGCATCTGGCTCGGGGGGCGATGTCTCTGGAGAGCTGGCGTCGGCAGGCATGCCGATCCCGAGGAAGCCCTCGGTGCGAGCGAGCCGCTGCCCGATCTCGACTACTTCGCCGCGCAGCTTGTCGATGGCGTGGGTGAGCTCGACGCGCAGTTTGTCGATGGCTTGGGTGAGCTCGACGCGCAGTTTGTCGATGGCTTGGGTGAATTCGTCGCGCAGTTTGTCGATGGTTCGCTGTTGGTGCCAGATGATGGCGAACACGGCCAGCCCCAGTGTCACAACTTGGGTGATGACCTCCACGCTCATGCCCGCACTCTAACCGCCGTTTCTGCAAATAGCAATTCAAATGAATCAAAAATATCTAAATCAACCATAATAGATAATTATACGCTAGCGCCCTGAGTGGCTGATTTGTTGCATGTCTGCGGCCACCCGGTCGGCCACGGCCATGGCATCGGCGATGGCTTCGTCCTGGTTGATGTAGCGGTAGGTAGCCAGCCGGCCGGCGAAGTACACCGGGATGCGGAAGCGGGCGGCGATCTGATCGGCCAACTCGGCGTTGCGGCGCTCGTTGGCGCCGTCGGCGGTCAGCACCGGATAGTGGCGCCGGGGAGTGCCGGGCATCTCCTCGGATACCACCGTGCCCGCGATCTGCTGGCCGGTGGCGTGCTTGGTCTCCACCGTGCGGGTGTAGGGAACCCGCAACGACGGGCGGTTGGTGACATAGGCCGGGGTCACGACCCCGCCGGGCTCGTCGGTAGGGTGATAGCGGGATACCATCTCTATGCCCCGCCACTCCAGCTCTCCGGCACAGCGGGCGAAGTCGTCGAGGGCGGCGGTGATGATCACAGCGTCGTGCTCCTGGCCGAGGCGGTCGGCATCGTCGAGGCTGATCTCGGCGTTCAGCGTGACGGCCACGGTGGACAGCACCGACTCGATCACCTCGTTGACGCCGTTGGGCGGGAAGTACTGCCAGCGATCCCGGAACAGGCCGCGGCAGCCGTCTCGGCGCAGCTCCACACGTTTGGGCGCGAAGCGCGCCGACAGCTCGGTGGCCGGACGCCCCCACTGCTTGGCCGTGTAGTCCCGGATGAAGACGTCATAGAGCGTGCGCCCCATCATCGACACCACGTAGTCCTCGAAGTTCTCGCCTGTCGGCTGGGATGGGAGCGAGGCCAGCTCACGCTCCACCGCGGGCCATATCGGCAGCTCCTTCAGCTCGTCCACCTGTGGGGGCCACGACAGCAGGCGGCCGTCGCAGTCGTCATCGTCCGGTGACAGGTACACCTCGGTGAGCACCTTGTGGTTGTAGGGCCGGGTGAGGCCGTGCGCGTTCACAAACCTGTTCACCGCCGCGTTGGAGGTGTGGAAGATGTGCGCCCCGTTGGGCTCGTACACCACTCCGGCCATGGTCTCGGCCCGAGAGTGCCCCCCCACAACGCCTGTTTTCTCCATCACCTCCACCGCGAACCCCGCATCGGCTAGCCGCCGCCCGGCCACCGCACCCGTCCAACCGGCGCCTACGACGGCGATGCGCTGCCCGGTCATGGTGGTTGCCGGCCCTGGACGATCTGCGGACACCCCGCTGGTTGCGGCACAGGAAGGAAGTCGGTTCAGCGAGGGGTGGGCGGAAGTGCCACCTGTGCGCCCGCGGCCTTGTCGTCGGCTGCCGCTGGCATGCCGATGCCGAGGAACCCTTCAATGCGGGCTAGGCGCTGGCCGTTCGCCGCTAGTTCTGTCCGGAGCTTGTCGTTGGCGTGGTTGAAGTCGTCGCGGAGCTTGTCGTTGGCGTGGCTGAAGTCGTCGCGGAGCTTGTCGGTGGACCGCTGCTGGTGCCAGGTGATGGTGAGAACGGCTAACACAACTGCCACTATCTCGGCGATCACCTCGATGCTCATGCTCCGCACCCTAGCCTCTGTGATTCCAGAACCTTCCACAGGGCTGCTGCTGTCGGCCCCTGTCTGGCTGATGTCTGCCTTGTGGGGGCAGCGGAGTAGAAAGAGCAGATGAGCGATGCTCCTGATTGGCGGGTGCCGTTGTCGGTGCAGGCACTGGGGTATCGCGACTACCGCCTGTATTGGGCCAGCAGCGCGGTGTCCAACATCGGCTCGATGATGTATCTGGCCGCCATCGGCTGGCTGGTGGAGGACATCACCGACGATCCTTGGAAGGTCACGCTGGCTGCCGCTGCCGGGCTGATCCCGCTTTTGGTGATGAGCCCTTTCGGTGGAGCACTGGCCGACCGCTACAGCCGCACCCGGCTGTTCTTGTCCACTGTGGTGGGCCAGATGGCGGTGGCGCTGGCGCTGGCCTGGGTGGTGCAGATCGACGCCGAGACGTTCTGGGTGCTGGTGGCCTTCTCCATCGGCGGGGGCGCCACCGCGTCGCTGGGCGCGCCGGTGCAGCAGGCCATCGTGGTGGAGCTGGTGCCGAGCAGCGCCATGCGCAGTGCCATCTTCTTGAACTCGACCCAGTGGAACATCTCCCGGGCGGTTGGCCCCATGCTGGGCGGATGGATAATCCAGTTCTGGGGGCCCGCGGCGGCCTTCTGGCTCAACGCTGCCAGCTTCACAGCGCTCGTGGCCGGCCTGAGCCTGCTTCCGCCCCGGTCGCCGCCGGGGGCGATGTCGAGCCTGAGTTTCCCAGCGGCCTTCAAGTCGGGATTGCGCTACGCCCGCGGCATCGAGGGGATCCGAGTGGTGATGCTGTCCAGCTTCATGCTGGCAGCGGCCATTTCCCCCATCCAGTGGCTCGCACCGGTTATAGCCGACGACGCTTTCGGTGTCGGCGCCGCCGGGTTCGGGGTGCTGCTGGGCGCATTCGGGGTGGGGTCGCTGGTCGGCGCGGTGCTGTTGCTCAAGTTCGACCGGGGCACACCTCACAGCCGGCTGGTCGCCATTGGGATCGGCTCGGTGGCTGTGTTCACCTTGGCGCTGTCGGTGGCGCCGACGTTCGCGCTGGGCTCGGTGGCCATGGGCGGGGTGGGCTTGTCTTTCATGGTGACCACGCCCACCCTGACCAGCGCGCTGCAAAGCCTGTGCAAAGACGCCTACCGGGGGCGGGTGATGAGCCTGTGGATGATGCTGTTCGGCCTGGCCGCGCCCGCCAGCATCTTGGTGCAGGGCCGAATCGCCAGCGTCATCGGCATCCGCTGGGTGCTGGCCATCACCGCCTTCGCAGTGGCCGCATACCTGGTCGCCCTGCTCTCCCGCGGCCGCTTCCGCTGCCTGGACGCCTCTTAGCGAGCGATTTTTGCGGTGGCC
>JAPYOG010000056.1 GCA_028278785.1 Candidatus Poriferisocius anaerobius
GTCGGTGGCCTGCTGGGGCAACAACGAGCACGGGGCGCTGGACGCCCCCGCGGGCCGGTTCGACGCAGTGTCCGCCGGTTCTGGGTTCTCGTGCGGGCTGAGAGCCGACCGGACGATCGCCTGCTGGGGCTCGCAGGCGACACCCCAACCGGCAAACGACGGCCACGTCATTGTGACAACCGACGGCCACGTCCTTCTGATCAGCCGCGTTCCAAACCCACGCTTGGGAATACGCCATTTCGACACTTCGAACGCTTACGGGGAGCTGGACGCCCCCGCGGGCCGGTTCGACGCGGTGTCCGCGTCGGAGACCTTCGCGTGCGGGCTGCGCGCGAACGGCGCCATCGAGTGCTGGGGGCGGCCTACTCGGGGCAGTGACGCCAATTTCGTCCTCTCGTCGACGCACCCGCGGCAGTTCACATCGATCTCCACCACGCATTCAATCGGAGAACCCACCGTTTGCGGAGTGCGCGGCAACGGCACAGCCGAGTGCTACTCGCTGGGCGAGCGCGGCTTTCCGAACACGTTCCGCTTCCCGCGGACCGGCCGCCACGATGTCCACGTGTACTACTGCGTCTCCCAGGGCGCGAGCTACACCGAAGACGGTCTGGCAAACGAGGTCGTGCTCGGCGACCACCCCATATACGCTGAATACGCTGAAACTCATTCCCCGCAATTTGCACGACCAGACAAGCATCTTGCTGCCGTGCATACTGTTGAGAATTATCGTGAATATTATCACGACATCGGTTACAAACCGAATACATATGAGAGCTCATATTGGTACGTGGTGCTCCACGAGCTGGGCCATGCGGTCTTCGATTTCGGCCATCCCCCTGACTGCTCGGTGATGGGAACCGGCTATTTCGTGTGCCCTCACCTGCCCGGCCCCTACGATTACACCTCTGTCGCCCGCCTGCTCGACGACTTCTATGTCGGATGCCGAGACCGCAGGATGACCGGCTGGCCCGAGGACAGCGAGCAGTGCCAGGAACCACTACGCGAAGCAGCCCCCTGAGCTTCCCCCCTAACCGTGGACAAATCCATTCCCAAGACCGCTGCACGGAACCCGAAAGCGGATCACCAACCCGGCTCGGAGTTTCACGCGGCATGAGGCCTGGCCTGCGCTGGGCAGTTGCATGGTGTGTCTTGGGTTTAGCGCCGTGGATTGCGACGGCAGCGGCGTTCCTCGCAAGGCGCACCGACGCAGCCATACTCCCAGCGTACGGCAAGGAGGGGCAACGCCGCGAGGGGCGTCGATGCCTAGCAGGACACGCGCGAATAAACCCAAGACACACCACTAGCCACCGTTTTCTGCCCGCAGCATCCGCGGTGCGGCGGCCCACCCCGCCGATGGATTCAGGCTAAACCCACGACACACCACTAGGGTGAGTTGCGGTGAGAGTATCGACTCGAGGGGACTATGCCAGCCGGGCTCTGCTGTCGCTCGCCCTCCACACCGATGATGATGCAGGCCCCACCTCCGTCCGCGACATCGCCGAGCGCACCGGCCTGCCCCAGCCCTATCTGGAGCAGATCCTCCAGGCCCTCAAGGGCGCAGGGCTGGTCCGGTCGAAGCGGGGCGCCGGGGGCGGATACACGCTGGCCCGCGCCGCGGAGCATATCCGGCTGAGCGAGATCGTCAGCGCGGTGGACGGCCCCATCGCTCTGGGAGATTTCGGGGCGCCGCACCAAGACGGCGCCTGCGACCACGAGGGCCAATGCGTGCTGCTGGCCATCTGGCTCCACGCCGGCGGCATCATGCACGACCTTCTGAGCGCCTACACCCTGGCCGACATCGCCAAAGCCGCCCAGGGCCTACTCCCCTGGCCGGGCGCCGAATGACACCGGCCCGGTCTGCCGGCACAACCGCCGATCACTGGCACAACCGCTGAAACAGGCCGGTGAAGTCTTCGGGGGGATCCACCTCGAATCGGAGCTGCTCGCCTGTCACCGGGTGTGCGAAACCCAGGGTGCGAGCATGCAGAGCAGGGCGGCCCAGGCCCGGGACGTGAGGCCCGCCGTAGAGGACGTCGCCCAGCACAGGATGGCCAATGGCTGCCAGATGCACTCTGATCTGGTGAGTGCGACCGGTTTCCAGGCGCAGCTCCAAGCGGGCGGAGTCGAAGCTGTCGGGTGCGTCGGCGCCTGCCGGCATCCTGACCGCCACCTGGTAGTGGGTCCGGGCCGGTCGGCCCCCGGCAGTCACCGCCATTTTGGCGGGTTGGCGGTTGGAGCGTCCCACCGGGGCGTCTATAACCCCGCGGCCATCGGGCATACCGGCAACCAGGGCGTCGTATCCCCTGGCCATCTCACGGCGGCCCAGCAAATCGGTCAGGGCCTCGTAGCAGAACTGGGTGCGGGCCACCGCCAACAAGCCCGAGGTGCCCCGGTCGAGGCGGTGGACGATGCCGGGCCGCTCGCGCTCCCCCACTTCGGCGACCTCGGGGAACAGAGCCAGCAGGCCGTTTGCCAGCGTGCCCGCAGAGTTTCCCGCTCCAGGGTGGACGACCATGTCAGCGGGCTTGTTCACCACTGCGAGGTGGTCGTCGGCATACTCCAGCTCTATCGCCACCGACGGGTCGGGCTGAGGCGCCGCCGGGCCGGAAACCGGCCTCTCCGACAGCGAGATGAGGTCGCCGTCGGCCAGCCGCTGCGATCTCGCGAGGGCGGGCAGGCCGTTCACCGATACTTTGCCCTCTTGCACCAGCCGGGCGGCCTCGGCCCGGCTGCACTCCCACAACAGCGCAACCGCCCGGTCGAGCCGATCCCCGGCCAACCCGGCAGGCACCGCGCCCTCAGCGCTCATCTGGCACCTCGTCCCCGGCGGGATTGCCGCGCCGGGATGCCGTCAGCACCAGGATGATCCCAGCCACCACAATGGCCGAGTCAGCGGCATTGAACACCGGCCACCACTGCAAGTCGATGAAGTCGACCACGGCGCCGCCCAGGAATCGGTCGTCCGAGCGAAACACCCGATCTCCCAGATTGCCGATGGCGCCCCCCAACACCATCCCCAGCAGAACAGGGGGAAGCATCAGCCGCCGCCCTCCCCAGCCGGCCCAGGCCACCACGATGACGAACAGCAGGGCGCCCACGGCGATCAGAGTGTCCAGGTCTTGGCCCAGCCCGAAGGCGGCCCCGGTGTTGTGTACCAGATGCAGCCGCAGGGTCCAGACCACATCGATGTCCCGGTCGTCGAGTGCTTGCAGGGCCCACCATTTGGTGATCTGGTCGATGGACACTACCAGCGCCGCCACCCCGAACAAGACCAAGTTGTGGCGGCGGGCTCGCCGCTCTGCCTGAGCCGGGCTAGAAGCCACCGGCTTTGTGCTCGACCCTCTCAGCCGCCCACGGTATGGCGTTTAGACGCTGGCGGGGAATCGGCTTTCCCGACACCAAGCAGATGCCGTAGGTGCCGTTGTCGATCCGGGCCAGGGCGGCGTCGATCTGCTCCACAGCGGCTCGGGCCTGGGCGCTGAGGGCCAAGTCGCGCTCCCGCTCCACCGCCAGGGTGTCGCCCTCGCCCGACTCCTCGTCGAACTGGACATCGCCCGGCTCCCGCTCCTCCACCAGGGAATCGGCCTCGGCCTTGAGCCGGGTTGCCGAAGTGACGTATCGATTGCGCTCGGCGTTCAGGAGCTTGCGCTGCTTCTCCAGGTACTTGTCGTCGAACAGCGGCTTTTTGGCCGCGGCCGGCCGGGACGGGCCGGACTTCTTGTCAACCGTCTTCTTCGCTGCCATCAGGCGCGGAAGTGTAGCCGCCTGCGCCGCCGAATACCCCTGTGGGCAAAAGAGGCGCCAAACGATGTCTGAAACGATGTCTGAAACGGCTCAGCGACGGGTTATTTTGTGATCTCCCCGCACCGCTGGAGCTCTGTTGTCCGAATCGCCCACTCCCTATCCCGAGGTCGATCCCAAGCCCCACTTCCCCGACATCGAACGCCGGATTCTGGCATCGTGGGCACGAGACGACACCTTCGCCCAGTCGGTGAGGGGCCGTCCGGCGGGAGCAGACGGCCGCAACGAGTACGTGTTCTACGACGGGCCTCCGTTCGCCAACGGCCTCCCCCACCACGGCCACCTCCTCACCGGCTATGTGAAGGACGTCATCCCCCGCTATCACACAATGCGGGGCCGCAGGGTGGAGCGCCGCTTCGGATGGGACTGCCACGGCCTGCCTGCCGAGATGGAGGCCGAGAAGGAGCTGTCGGTTTCGGGACGGGCCGCCATCACCGCCTACGGCGTGGACAAGTTCAACGACTACTGCGGCCAGTCGGTGCAGCGCTACGTCCGGGAGTGGAAGACCACCGTGACCCGGCAGGCACGCTGGGTGGACTTCGACAACGACTACAAGACCATGGATCTGCCCTACATGGAATCGGTCATGTGGGCGTTCAAAACCCTGTGGGACAAAGGCCTCGTGTATGAGGCATACCGGGTGATGCCCTACTCCTGGGCGGCGGAGACGCCGCTGTCCAATTTCGAGATCCGCTTGGACGACGCCACCCGGCCCCGACAAGACCCTGCCGTCACCGTGGCTTTCGACCTGATGCCCGAGACAGGCGACCCGGGGCCGATGCGCATGCTGGCCTGGACCACCACCCCGTGGACCCTGCCGTCCAACCTGATGCTGATCGTCGGCCCCGCGGTGGAATACGCCGTTGTCGAGCACGACGGCGGCCATGTCGTGCTGGCCGCCGAGACGCTGGCGGCCTACGGATCCGAGTTGGGACAGGGCCGGGTGGTGGGGACTGTCGCCGGCGCAGAGCTGATCGGGCGGCGCTACCAGCCCTTGTTCGACTACTTCGCCCCCTTGGCCCACGACGGCGCCTTCCGGGTGGTGGGGGGCGATTTCGTGGACACCGCCGAGGGCACTGGAGTGGTCCACGGCGCCCCTGGATTCGGCGAGGAAGACCAGGCGACTGCCGAGGCCAACGGCGTTCCCGTGGTGGTGCCGGTAGACGATCAGGGCCGATTCACCCGAGAAGTGGCCGATTGGCCGCAACAGAACGTGTTCGAGGCCAACAGCGGCATAATCGCCCGCCTCAAAACGCAGGGGCGGATCCTGCGCCACGCCACCCACGAGCACAACTACCCCCACTGTTGGCGCACCGACGAGCCGATCATCTACCGGGCTCTCAGCTCGTGGTTCGTGCGGGTAACCGAGATCCGCAGCCGGATGCTGGAGTTGAACCAGCAGATCAACTGGGTGCCCGACCATGTGCGCGACGGCCGCTTCGGCACTTGGATCGAGGGGGCCCGAGACTGGTCCATCAGCCGGAACCGCTTCTGGGGCTCCCCCATCCCGGTGTGGCGCAGCGACAATCCGGAGTACCCCCGAACCGACGTGTACGGCAGCCTCGAAGAGATCGAGCGGGACTTCGGGGTGAGGCCGCAAGACCTTCACCGCCCCCACATCGACGGGCTGAGCAGGCCGAATCCCGATGATCCCACCGGCGCCTCGTCCATGCGCCGGGTTCCCGAGGTGCTCGACTGCTGGTTCGACTCGGGATCGATGCCGTTCGCGCAGGTCCACTACCCGTTTGAGAACAAGGAGTGGTTCGAGCACCACTTCCCCGCCGACTTCATCGTGGAGTACATAAACCAGACTAGGGGCTGGTTCTACACTCTCCACGTTCTGGCCTCCGCCCTGTTCGAGCGGCCCGCCTTCAAAAACGTGATCTGCCACGGCATCCTTCTCGACGCCCAGGGCCAGAAGCTGTCCAAGAAGCTGAGGAACTACACCGAGCCCGAGGAGATCTTCGCCGCCAAGGGCGCTGATGCCCTGCGCTGGTATCTCATGTCCGCCCCCATTGTCCGGGGCGGCGACCTCCGCCTCAACGACGACGGAATCGACGAAGTGCTCCGCCAGGTGATCATCCCCATCTGGAACGCCTACTACTTCTTCACGCTTTACGCGAACGCCGACGGCATCCGAGCCGAGCCCCGGGCCGACTCCGAGGAGCTGCTGGACCGCTACATCCTGGCCAAGACCCGGCAGCTTGTCGAAGCGGTGACCCAGCGCATGGACTCCTACGACCTGCCCGGCGCCACCGCCGAGTTGGAGGGGTTCGTCGACTCCCTGAACAACTGGTACATCCGCCGCAGCCGGGACCGGTTCTGGGCACCTGCTCGCCCGGCGTCGGCCGGCGACAAACAGGACGCCTACAACACCCTGTACACCGTGCTCACCACCCTGACCCGCATGCTGGCGCCGTTTTTGCCGCTGCTGGCCGAGGAGATCCACCGGGGGCTCACCGAAGAGCCCAGCGTCCACCTGCGCGATTGGGCCGATCCCGCCGAACTGCCGGCCGATCCGGAGCTGGTCGACGCCATGGACCGGGTGCGCGACGTGTGCTCCACCGGCTTGCGGGTGCGGGAGAACGAGGGAATCCGAGTCCGCCAACCCCTGCCCTCGCTGACCGCGGCCGGCGCCGGGGTGGACTCCCTGGCCCCGTTCACCCACCTCATCGCCGACGAGGTGAACGTGAAGGATGTAATCCTCAGCGACGACCTCGCCGGCTACGGCCGATTCGTGCTCCGGCCCAACGGGCAAGTTCTGGGGCCCCGCCTCGGCAAAGACGTGCAGCGGGTTTTCGCCGCCGCCCGCAGCGGGAACTGGGAGCGCAACCCCGATGGAACCGTGAGGGCGGCCGGCTGCATCCTGGCGCCGGAGGAGTTCGAGCTGGCCTTGGACCCGGCGGAGGCGACAAGCGCTGCCGCCCTGCGAACCAACGACGCCCTCGTCGTGTTGGACACGGCTGTCAGCGCGGCGCTGGCCGGCGAGGGAATCGCCCGGGATGTCGTCCGGCTGGTGCAGGCGGAGCGCAAAGAACAAGGCCTCGACGTTACCGACCGCATCACCTTGTCCATCACCGCCGGGGCCGACATCGCCGAGGCGATCAAGGCGCACGAGGGCTACCTCAGCGAACAGGTGCTGGCCGCCGCGCGCCCCGAGATCATCGTCGCCGAAGCGGCATCGAAAGCGCCAGCGGCGGGCGAAAAGGAAATCGACGCCGGCAGGCTTGAGATCCGGCTGTCCAGGGCCGGCTAGGCCGGGCTGACCCGGCCAGGCTGACCACCTGGGTCAGGAGTTGTTCTGGTAGTCCTGATAGTCGGCCTGCTCCATGCGGCGGCGGTCCTCGGCCGACACTTCCACGTTTGAGGGGGTAAGCAAGTACACGTGATCGGCCACCCGCTCCAAACGGCCCTGTAGCCCGTAGCACAGCCCGCTGGCGAAATCGATGAGCCGCCTGGTCATGTCAGGGCTGCCGTGCTGCAAGTTGACGATCACCGCCTGCCCGTTTCGGAAGCAGTCCGCCACTTCTTTGGCGTCGTCGAACGACATCGGGGTCAAAACCGACGGCTTGGACGATGTCGAGGGGATGGGGCGGACAAAGCTCGTCCGAGGCTGTTCGGTGGTCTGCGCATGCTCCGATTGCTCGGCGGCGGGGATGGGCCGAACCGAGCCGATATCGCCTCCCGCCATGTGCTGGTCGCCCGGGGGCTGGGCCACGAGGCGCATGTCGGCGTCCTGCTCCGGATAAACCTGCGGACCGAACTCCTCTTCTGTGCCGAACCCGAGCCAGTATTTGGTTTTCTGCCACACGGACGACATCTGCTTCATCCTCCTCTCGGCAGCTCTAACTTGCTTGCGCCCATGGTACAGGACGAAGGCCGCCCTCTTGAAAACAGCCCCGACCCGTACTTCGCAGCGCCGGGGAATGACCCCGCTAAGCAGGCCGAGGACCGAAGAGCGCGGTGCCGACGCGCACCATGGTCGCCCCCTCTTCAACCGCGACTTCCACATCGCCGCTCATGCCCATGGATACCTCGGCAAGCCCGAGGTCGGCGGCTTGCGAGGCCAGCAGGCGGAACCCGGGGCGCACCTGCTCGGCCGGGCCGGGCAGCCCGACGGCCATCAGGCCGGCCACGTCCAGCCCGGCCTGCCCGCAGTGCTCGACCATCTGAGCGGTGCTCTCGGGCGGGCATCCCCCGCGACCGCCCAGACCGGCGATGTCAACCTGTACGAGCACGCGGGCGCCCGGCGCCCGGCGGGCTATCTCGGCAGCCAGATCGGGGCGATCCACGCTCTGCCATAGATGCACCAGGCCGGCCAACTTCCGAACCTTGTTGCGCTGAAGCCTGCCGACGAAATGCCAGCGGGGCTGCCTGCCCCGATCTCCACGGCTTTCGAGGCAGGCGGCTTTGGACAGCAGCTCTTGGGCGAAGTTCTCCCCCACATCCTCGATTCCGAGCCCCATGGCCGCAGCCACCGCATCGGGACCGAAGGCCTTGGCCACGGCCACCACCCTCACCCGGTCGCCGCCGATTCGCGACAACCGCTCCCGCAGGGCGCCGAAGCGGTCAGCGACCTCTGCGGGGTCGATCACCTTGATTCGACCGGCTATCGGAGGAAGGACGGGATGTCGAAGTCATCGTCGGCCCTGGCAGCCACGAACTCGTCGGCGCCGCCGAACACGTCGGGAACATCGGAGAAGCCGCCGGAGTCGGCGGGCGACATCCGCGTCGCCCGCTCGCCTTCCCAGCGGTCAAAGCCGGCCGCGATGACGGTTACCCGGATGTGGTCTCCCATCGACTCGTCGACCACGGTGCCGAAGATGATGTTGGCATCGGGGTGGGCGACGCCTTGGACGATCTCCGCCGCCTCGTTCACCTCGAAGATCCCGAGCCCGGCACCGCCGGAGATGCTGAGCAGAATCCCGCGGGCGCCCTCTATGGAAGCCTCGAGCAGAGGGCTTGAGATGGCCTTGCGGGCGGCGCTCACCGCTTTGCCCTCCCCCGAGGATACCCCCACGCCCATGAGCGCAGAGCCGGCGTCTTGCATGATCATCCGGACATCGGCGAAGTCGGTGTTGATCAGCCCCGGTGTGGTGATCAGGTCGGTGATGCCCTGCACTCCGTGCAGCAACACCTCGTCGGCCTTGCGGAACGCATCCACCACCGAGGTGTGGTCGTCGGAGATGCTGAGCAAGCGGTCGTTGGGAATGACGATCTGGGTGTCGACCTTGTCCTTCAGGGCCTGGATCCCGCTTTCCGCCTGCACCGACCGGCGGCGGCCCTCGAAGCCGAACGGGCGGGTCACGACCGCGATGGTGAGCGCGCCGAGGCCTTTGGATATCTCGGCGATGACCGGCGCCGCACCAGTGCCCGTGCCCCCGCCTTCGCCGGCGGTGATGAACACCATGTCGGCGCCGCTCAGCGCCTCCTCGATGTCCTTGCGGTGATCGGCCGCGGCCTGAGCGCCGACCTCGGGATCGCTGCCCGCGCCCAAGCCCCGTGTCAACTCTCGACCAATGTCAAGCTTTACCTCAGCTGAACTCATCAAAAGAGCCTGGGCGTCGGTGTTGACCGCCACGAACTCCACACCGCGCAAGCCGGCTTCTATCATCCGGTCAACAGCGTTGACGCCGCCGCCGCCCACGCCGATGACCTTTATCACTGCCAAATAATTCTGGGGGTCAACCATGGTTTCCTCTATTCCAACGGCTCAAACCCTTACTCTCTACCATCGGTTGATGCGAATGCAAGGTTGAGACTTCAGAGCCTATTCCTCAACTTGAGGTCTATCCAGCTTACGGGCAGTCGTCCTTTCTGGTCAAGACGGGGAACTCGGGGACGCCGAGGTCTACCTCCTCGAAGCAAGACGAGCCTGCTTCGGCCAGAAAAGCAGCCAGCGCCACCGCCTTGCCTTCGGGATCATCCCGCCCTCCCCAATCCACCTGTCCCTTGCCCGGCAAATCAACGATGACGCGGCCGTTCAACCGATAAACCGACCCAATGCCGTCTCCGACAAGCGGGATTATGGCCTCGCTTACCTCCAACAGCGGCAGAGCCGACCTTGCAAGCCACTTTCCCGGTTCGGGAACAGGGGCAAACAGCACCACCGGCAATTGCCCGGGCGCCGGGTCGATTTGAAGCACCCTGCCCTGGAGGTCGACCGATGCCCACCGGTCTTCGACGGGAATCTGGGCGATCGCCTCCCGCTCGGTGATGTCGAAGGTGATCCTGCCGCTCCAGGCTCGGGTTGAGCGCACTTGATCCACCCATGGCAGAGCGGCGATCGAACGCCGGGGACCGGACAAGTCCAACCCCAAAAGCGCCGTGCCCGGCTCGACTCCCGCGGCTTGCAGAACTTGGTCGGCACCGGTGCGGCGCACCCCGATCACCTCGACCTCGTCAACGTCGAGCAGCGGACTCTGGACTACAGCGAAGGCCACGGCACCCGCCACCGCAAGAGCTCCGGCGGAGATCCACACCCGAAGCCGCCGACGGGACTGAAGGGTTTGGCGGCGGGCCCAGATGCGGGGATCGACTTCGGAATCGGGTGCTTGCCGCCGAGCCTGTGGACGGCGCCTCAGCGGGTGTCCCGGCTGATCGTCGGAGGACATCTCACCCCGCCTGCACAGACCACGGGCCTGAGGCGAATCCGATGAGCCGGGTCTCGGGTTCGAGTGGAATCCCGAATTCGGCCCAGACGCGCGAGAACACCTCGCACATCAGCGCGTGGACGTCGTCGGCTGAGCCGTTGCGATCCGCGATCACGAAGTTGGCATGCTTTCGGGAAATCGAGGCGGTGCCGACGCGGTGCCCCTTCAACCCGGCAGCCTCGATGATCCGCCCGGCGCTGTCGCCGCAGGGGTTGGTGAACACCGAGCCGGTGTTGTGGCCCCCGGGCTGGTTGCGGCGCCTCCACGCCACAATCTCCGCGATGATGGCCTGGGATTCCGAGACCTCTCCGGCAGACAGGCCGATCTCGGCGCTCAACACCAGGTGATGGTCGGCCAGCGCCGAACGCCGATATCCGAAATCCAAGCGCGGCGGGTCCCACTGCTCGACGCAGCCCGATGCGAGGTCGGCGACCTCCGCCCGCATCAGCGTTGCGGCCATGTCGGCGCCATGGCCGCCGGCGTTCATCCGAACCGCTCCCCCCAGCGACCCCGGCACTCCGACAGCCCATTCGAAGCCCCTCAGTCCGGCGGCTGCGCTCTGTCGGGCCAGCACCGGAAGCCCAGCCGACGCCCCAGCGCAAAGGCCTGTGCCGCGGATCGCCACCCAGTCGAACCCGCGGCCCGGCCAAACGGCCACGCCTTCGAATCCGGCTTCGGCCACCAGCAGGTTCGAGCCCTTGCCCACCACCAGCACGCCAGATCGGTGGACGCGGAGCACATCGGCCATTGCCGCTAAATCGGCATCGGCGGCCAAGCTCACCCCGACTCGGGCCGCCCCCCCCACCCTGTAAGTGGTCTCGGGGCCGATCGGCCGCTCCCGGCGGACAGCGCCGGCGCCCAGGACTCCTACGAGGTCGTCGGCCACGCGATCCCAGCGCGAAGCGCTCATCGGCCACCAGCCAGCATGGACATAACCCGATCGGGCACTTCGGTGAGGTCGCCCGCTCCCAGGGTCAGGCACAGATCGCCGGGGCGCAGCAGCTCGGCAAGGCGCTCTGCGACATCGTCTAGGCGGGCGACATACGCTGCCTCGCTGTTGGGGTGGGCTTCGGCCAGCGCCTGCCAGACCAGCTCTCCGGAAATGCCGGCTATGGGCGGCTCGCCTGCGGCGTAGACATCGGTGATGATCACGGTGTGGGCGGCGCCGAAGCAGTGGGCGAAGTCCTTCCAGAGGTGTGATGTGCGGGTGTAGCGATGGGGCTGGAACACGCAGACCACACGGTCCCAGCCCCCCTCTGACGCCGTCTTCAGCGCGCATGCCACCTCTGTGGGCAGGTGGGCGTAATCGTCGATGAAATCCACCCCGGCGATTCGGCCCCGCGGCTCGAACCGCCGGGCCACGCCGGCGAACCCGGCCAAGGCGTCCGCGGCATCAGGCCCGTCCATCCCCATCTCGCATGCCATGGCCAGCGCTCCCAGCGCGTTGAGGGCATTGTGGTCACCGGGTACCGGAACCCGCATCCGGCCGAGGCGGCCCCCGGGACAGGTGATCTCCCCGACGCTGGAGTGCCGGTCGCGCCCTGCCAGGCGCCAGCGGTAATCGGCCTCGGAGCCGGTGCCGTACAGAACCCGGCTGCGGCCCTTTGAGACCGACATGGCGCCGGGATCGTCCGAGCACACCACAAGCCCGTCGTCTGCCCCGGCACAGAATCGGGCGAACTCCGCCTCCAGCTCGGCGACTTGGCGGTCGGGGCGCAGATGATCGGGCTCCACGCTCGTGACGAGCGCCCGGCTGACGGCCATCTCCCCAAACGACCCGTCGCTCTCATCGGCCTCAACCACGAGCCACGGGCCGTTCGACCAGCGTCCCCCGATATTGCCGCCGGCCAACACCGCCCCGACTATGTATCCGGGATCGGCCCCGGCGGCCGTCAGCATGTGGGCCAGCATCGCCGCCGTGGTGGTCTTGCCGTGGGTGCCCGCCACCGCGACGGTGCTGCGCCGCCCAGTGATATCCGCCAGGATCTCGCCTCGGCGCCACACCGGAACCCCGGCCCGGCGGGCCGCAGCCACCTCGGGATTGCCTTCGCCGACAGCACTGGATGGAGCAACCACATCTGCGCCCGCGATGTGGGAGGCATCGTGGCCGACAAACACCTCCACCCCGACCGCTCGAAGCTCCTCGAGCACCGCTGTGTCGGCCAGGTCGCTGCCGCTCACCGGGCAGCCCAACCCCCGCAGCACCACTGCAATCGCCGACATGCCTGCCCCGCCCACGCCCACCAAGTGAACCCGGGGCGCCGACTCCAAATCGACCATGGCCCTATTCTTGCTCCCCTCGGGGACCCGCATGGACGCCGCGGGCATGCTCCTCCAGCAGATCAGCCACACGCTCGTCGGCGTCGCGGCGCCCGAGCCCGGCGGCTTCCCGGTCCATGGCAGCCAGCAGGCCGGGAACTCTCAGCAGGCTGTCGACCTCATGCACCATTCGTCGGGCATCCATCTCGGCGTCGGGCACCAACACTGCGCCCCCAGCGGCTTGCAGCCAGCGTGCGTTGGCGGTCTGGTGGTCGCCGGGCGCCCCGGGCAGCGGAACCAGCACCGATGCCAGCCCGACCACAGCCAGTTCGGCCACGCTGGACGCCCCGGCGCGGCCAACCAGGAGATCGGCGGCGGCATACACCGCGGGCATGTCATTTTCGTACTCCACCGCCCGGTATTGCAGGCCGGCGCCGGACAGATCGGGCCGCAGAGAGGCCAGCTCCCGCCAGTCCCTTCGGCCCACCACATGGCGGACGGCCAAGTCCTCCCGGCCTGCCCACATGCCGGCGGCCTCGAACGCGGCCCGGTTGATCCGGGCCGCGCCCAGCGAACCGCCGACCACGGCCACCAGATGCCGACCCTCCTGCACCCCCAGGGAAGCCCGAGCCGCCGAGCGACCCGCTTCCCGGTCCACCCCCTGAACCTCGCGGCGCACTGGGTTGCCGGTCAGCACCGGCCGCGGCAGCCCGGTTTGGGGGAAGGAGACCGCCGACGCCCGAGCCCAGCGCCCCACGAGGCGATTGGCCATGCCCGCAGCGGCGTTCTGCTCGGCGACGACAAGGGGAATCCCGAGCCGGCGGGCGGCCAGCGCGCACGGCACGCTGGCATAGCCGCCCACTCCCAGCACGACCGCGGGCTGCAAGCGGCGGAGCAGGCGGCTGGCCTCGGCCACTGCCCGGGCCAAGCTCCAGACCGACAGCGCGTTCTGCCATGCGAGCCGGCGCTTGATGCCCCGTCCCGGCAGCACGGTCAACTCGTATCCGGCTGCCGGCACCAGCTCCCTGTCCACACCCCGCATCGATCCCACGAAATGGATGGTCTCGGGTCCGCGACCTCGGCGCACCAGGGCGTTCGCCACCGCCAAACCCGGCTGCACGTGGCCCGCGGTGCCGCCCCCGGCGATCACTGCCCAAACCCGGCGGCACCCCGCATGGCCGGAGCATTCCGGCCTGTGCGCCCGGCTCACGGCTCGGCTCGGATCTGGCGGGCGATGTTGAGCAGAATCCCGCTGGCCACCATGCTGGTCAACAGGGCTGACCCTCCCACCGACATGAACGGCAGGGGCACCCCCGTAACCGGTATGGCGCCCACCACCGCGGCGATGTTCACCAGCGCTTGGGCGCCCACCCATACGGTGATGCCGGTGGCCAGCACCTGCCCGAACCGGTCGGGGCTGTGCAGCGCCACCCAGATGCCGCTGAAGATGAAGACTGCGAACAAGGCCAGCACGAACATTGCTCCCATCCACCCCATCTCCTCGGCCAGAACGGCGTAGATGAAATCTGTTTGGGCTTCAGGCAGGAACCCCCATTTGATC
>JAPYOG010000057.1 GCA_028278785.1 Candidatus Poriferisocius anaerobius
GATCGTGTACCCCGGCCCCGGATCAGACGGAGAATTGGTATGCGGCGCCCCACCCTGGATAATCCCAATACTCGGATCAGTGCGGAACAACAACGTCTCATCGTAATACCCATACCGCGCCAACACCGCGAAATTGTTCGCCGTCACCGGCGTGTTCACCACATCCAACGCAACCCGCATCTCCCCCGCAGACGTATCGAACACCGCCGTATACCCCCGCGCAACATCCAAACACATCGGCTGAGGACCATCGAACTCCAAAACCCGAGACCCCGAACCATCAACCGGAGGACATGGGCCCGACCCTGTAGGCGCTGTGGAGGCAGGATCTGCGGGGACTGGATCGAGGTCTTGGGGTTCGGCTTGGCCGACCAGGGCCAGCTCCTCGGGGGTCAAGCACCGCCTCTGGAGCTCCAAGATGTCGGCCGACATCTCCAAAGCCGCCTCCTGATTCTCTGGCTCTGCCACTCCGAACATCATTTCCAGCACCTGAGCGGGCAGGCCATCGGCAACGCACCGGGCGCTGTCCTCAGAGAAGCCTCCTTGCACGTATGTCTCATAGAGCAACTCCCGAACATCCACACAGGCTTGGATGACCGCCAAGGCCGCATCTTCCATCAGAGCCGCGTCTTGTGGGGATTCAGCGATCAGGGTGATCATCGCATTAGCCCGGAGCCCCTCTTGTGTGATCTCCGAGGCCATGCAGAGGGCCTGCTCCTGCGACAACCCGCTGGTGCGAATCTCTTCGGCGAGAATCGCCCTCCAATCGGTGCATTCCAATGATCTGTCCACCAACTCCGATGCCTCGGCATCGGAGATCGCGAACCCCTCGAACAAAGCGAGGTTGCCTCTCTCCTCGTAGGCCGCAGTGATCGACGGCCCGCTCAACCCCAACTCGTCGAGCCGATCTTCCGAGAAGACGCCGGCGAAGCCATCGGCCAGGCAGCGAGCCTGCTCTTCAGTCACTACGCTGGGAAGCATCTCGTCGTTGATGATCGCTGTGAGGATTGCCTGGGACAGCCCTCGGTGCGTCTCCTCCGAGCGAGGCTCGGACACCTCGGCCGCCTCCGCAGCGGGAGTCGCGGGAGGCTGAGCCGGTTCTTCGTCAAGCACCTCGACTGGCTCGGCCGGCTCGACAGCCGCAGGTGCATCCGCCTGCGCCGACGGGGAGGCGTCATCGCCGTCGCCCGAGCAGGCGGCGGCGGCTACTGCCAGTGCTGCAATCAGAAAAAGCCAGTAACGGCGCATAGGGACAGCTCCCCTCTCATCCGACGAACCGGGCTGTCAGGACCGTTGCCCAGCCTACCGAGAAGGCTTGAGGGATTGGCGTACCCATGCCACCCCCCAATCCGCACATCCGCGAAGGATCAACACAGCAGGCCACACCACTAGCCGTCGTCGCCGGCCAGCAAACTGTTGAAGAGCCCGACCAGATCGTCGGGATGGATCCGGCCGCTGTCCCGGAGCAGCAGCGTGCCGTCTGCTTCAATGATCGCCCAAAACGGCGTGCCCGACAGCCTGAAAGCGGCTGCCACCGAGCTGCCTGCGTCGTCGAGAAGGACTGGAAACGGCCAGCCCTGGTCTTGGAGCCACTCGGTGGGGGGATAGTTGTCCCGCTCGGGATTGGCCAGAGTGGAGACACCGAAGAAGTCCACGCCCTCGGGCAATCGATTGCCCTGCTCCAACCAGTCGGCCATCTCCGCGACTTCTGCCTGACAAGCCGGGCACCAGTGGGCCAAGAACACGATGACCGCGGGGGCTGAGCCGGGCGTCCACCGGAACACGCCGCCGTCCAGCGCGGTGCCGGACATACCGGGGACCGGCTGCCCTTCAGCCAGATCGGGCAGCGAGCCCGCAGCAAAGCCGTCAAACAAAACCGGCGCAGCCTCGGCAACCGGAGCGGGCGCCTCGGTCGCCGAAGGCGCTCCAACCGGAGTCGGCTGCTCGCCGGCCGCAACGGTTCCAACCGGAGTCGGCGTCTCAGCGGCCGCAACGGTTCCAACCGGAGTCGGCGTCTCAGCGGCCGCAACGGTTCCAACCGGAGTCGGCTGCTCGCCAGCGGCTGTGGTGGCGATGACCGCTGGGGCGGGCGCCGCGTCCTGCTCGTCGTCGGCACACGCCGCTGCCAGAAGAAGGCCCGCTGCCCCGAGTGCCAGAGCACGGTAGATGGGACGTTGGAAGCTCACTGCCTCAGGCTACGGCATCACCACAGCGGCATCCTCAACCCCGACGAGGAGTATCAGGCCGGGATTGCGATTGCGGCCGCCCCCAATGCCCCACTTCTGCTGCCACCGGGTACCCCTTGTGTGGCCTATCGTCAGCTTGGATGGCTACCACAGCACTGGCATGGTTCCGGCGCGACTTGCGACTGCACGACAATCCGGCATGGGCGTCGGCCACATCCGGTGATGAAGCCGCCGCCTTGGCAGTGATAGAGCCGACCCTGCTCGCCGCTGCCGGTCGGTGGCGGCGGCAGGCTTATCTGGCGGCCCTGGCGGGATTGGACCAGTCGCTGAGAGCAGCGGGCGGCGGGCTGTGGGTGGCGGTGGGC
>JAPYOG010000058.1 GCA_028278785.1 Candidatus Poriferisocius anaerobius
CTGCGGGCGCGGAGGGGGACGGCGCGGCTGGCGCGCCTGTGTTGACGATGGCGATCACCGCGCCCACTTCCACCGTTTCTCCCTCGGCGGCTGTGATCTCCGCCAGCACCCCGGACATGGGCGACGGCACCTCTGAGTCCACCTTGTCGGTGGACACCTCGAACAGCGGCTCGTCTTCGGCCACCTCGTCGCCCACTTGCTTGAACCACCGGGTGATGGTCCCCTCCACTACCGTCTCGCCAAGCTGCGGCATCTTCACCTCAGACATCAAAACTCCTGTTCACCTCTATGGGTCCTCCACGGGTCCGCCCCCCTTCACCGCCATAGGCGGTCATGGTCGGCGACTTCATCTCGCTCAGTGCAGTGCCCGGCCTGTAAGGGAGAGCGCGGTCTCGCCGAACAGCTCGCTCATGGTGGGGTGAGGCTGGACAAACTCTGCCACCTCGGCCGCCGTGGCCTCCCAGTTCACGGCCAGATACCCCTGCCCGAGCTGCTCGGTCACCCACGGTCCCACCATGTGTACCCCGAGAATGCGTCCCGCGGCGCCGTTGTCGGACCGCTCCGCGATTACCTTGACCAGCCCGTCGGTCTCCCCCACGATCATGGCTCGCCCGTTGCCCATAAACCGGTGCATCGAGGTCACCACGTCCAGCCCCGCCTCCTTCGCCGACGCCTCGGTGTGGCCCACGAAGGCCACTTCGGGATGGCAGTAGATGGCCCACGGGACCCTCTCGTAGTCCACTGGCGGGGGCGACTCCCCCAACAGGTGCTTGACAACCATGATGGCCTCGGCGAAGGCGACATGGGCCAGCTGAGGGGTGCGAATCACATCTCCCACTGCGTACACCCCCGGAACAGCGGTCTGGCAGTGCTCGTCCACCACCACATAGCCGCCTTCGTCCACCTCTGCGCCAAGCGCGTCCAGGCCCAAGCCGTCGGTGAACGGGCGACGGCCCACGCACAGCACCACTGCGTCTGCCGTCAAGGCGTCGCTGCCGTCGACCTCCAGCTCCACTCCGCCAGCGACACGGCGGCAACCGCTCACCCCTACTCCGGTGCGAATCCCGATCTTGCGCTTCTTGAAGGCGCGGGTCAGCATCTTGACCACGTCGTCGTCGGCGCCCATCAATATCCGGGGCAGTGCCTCCAACACCGTCACCTCCGACCCCAAGTCGGCCAGCATCGAGGCAAACTCCATACCGATGGCCCCGCCGCCGATGATGGCGACCCGCTCGGGCAGATCGGTGATCGCCAGCAGCTCGTCGCTTGTCAACACCCGCTCGCCGTCCACCTCGAAGCCCGGCAGGGTCCGGGGCACCGAGCCCGTGGCCGCGATCACATGGTTGGCGACCAGCGTCATGTCGCCCGACTCGCCGCCCGACACCGCCACCGACCGGTCGTCGCCCAGCGAGCCCCAGCCGTCGACCAGGGTGACTTGTCGGCTCTCCAACAGCTTGCCCACTCCCTTGTGGAGCTGCTCCACGATCCTGGCTTTGCGCTCCTGGGAGGCTGCCATGTCCACCGTCGGCGATCCCGCGGCAATGCCGAACTGCTCAGCGTGGGCCACGGTGCGGTACACAGCGGCGGTTTCCAACAGCTCCTTGGCGGGAATGCACCCCACGTGCAAGCAGGTGCCTCCCAATCTGCTCTTCTCCACCAGGGCCACGTCGAGGCCGGCGGCGGCGCCATAGAGCGCAGCCGCATAGCCGCCGGGACCACCGCCCACCACTACCACGTCATGGCTGCTGGTCATGGCGCTTAGCTTACCGGGAGCGATTCAGCGGAGGATAAGCGCAGCTTGAACAGCGAATGCCACCAAGATCGCCACCCCGCACAAAAGAGCCAGGAGGATCAACCGCCGGGTGCTCAATGCGGGCTCAGCGGCGGCCGCGGCGGCGGCCCTTATACCATCTGGCGATCTCAGCGCAGACGACGCTCAAGGCAGCGGTGATCAGAAGAAGCAAGAACAGGGGAAGGTGCCAGTCCCATCCCAGGAAATCGACCGGGACCTCATCGGTGTTCTGGGCGATGAACACGATCAGCGCCACTGCGGCCAACACGCCCAGCACCATTCGAGCGTTTACCTGCCGGAGCGCGTCGGCAAGCGAGCGGGTTCGCGGCGCTTGCACCTCCGCACCCTGTTGATCGTAAGGAGTGTTCTGCTCAGTCTCGGACATGGCACCACGCTACCCGAGACGGCACCGGGCACGGTACACGGTCGCCTCCATGTAGACTTGCACCATGCGGATCGCAGTTGCAGGATCATCGGGGCTGATCGGGTCTGCTCTGGTCAGCCATCTGCATTCCTGCGGCCATGAGGTGGTTCGACTCGTGCGCAGCCGGACCCCAGACGCCGAGAACACCCGCTATTGGAACCCGGCTACCGGCGACATCGACACGGATGCCTTCGACGGCGTCGACGGGGTCGTGAACCTGGCCGGTGCGGGCATCGGCGAGCGACGCTGGACCGCTCACCGCAAGCGGGAATTGCGCCTAAGCAGGGTGGATGCCACTGAATTGCTGGTGGAGGCCATGTGCGCCACCGCCACCCCGCCCCCGGTGCTGGTCGCCGGATCGGCGGTGGGTTACTACGGCGACCGCGGCGACGAGGTGCTCACCGAGCAGTCCGGCCCGGGGGCCGGTTTTCTCGCGGAGCTCGCCGCCGACTGGGAGGAGGCGGCGACCAGAGCCAGCGGCGAGGGCATCCGGGTGGCAGTAGCCCGCACCGGGCTGGTGGTGGCCGACAACGCCCCCTTCCTCACCCGGACGCTCCCCCTGTTCAAACTGGGTCTGGGAGGTCCGCTCGGCGGAGGCCGGCAGTGGTGGCCCTGGATCACGCTGCAAGACGAGGCACGGGCCTTGGCCTTCTTGCTGGAGTCGGACCTCTCCGGACCGGTCAACCTCTGCTCGCCCAACCCGGTCACCAACCAGGAGTTCGCCCGGACCTTGGCGTCGGTGCTGCGCCGCCCCGCGGTCTTGGGCGTGCCCCGGATCTGCCCGCGCCTGCTGCTGGGCCGAGAGCTGGCCGACGGGCTGCTGTTCTCCAGCGCTCGGGCTGTGCCCCAAGCGCTCAGCGACGCCGGGTTCGAGTTCCACCACGCCGACCTGAAACCCGCACTCGAGGGGATGCTCGCCTAGCCCACCCCCTTCAACGCGGGCGGCTTCCAAGCGTGCCGGCTACTGGGCTGGGCTAGAAGCTAGAAGAGGGACTGCTCTTCCACTGTGTCCTGGCTGTCAGCCGCCTCGGTGGCCAAGCGGTCGGCCTCGTCGTTCCAGCGGTCACCGGAATGGCCCCTCACCCAGTGGAACACGACCGGGCGCAGTTGCACCTGTTCGATGATGCGCATCCACAGGTCCCGGTTGGAAACCGCTTTGCCGTCGGCAGTCTTCCAGTTGCGGCGAATCCAACCCTCCCACCATCGGTCCCTGAAGCAGTTGACCACATAAGTCGAATCGCAATAAACCTCGACAGCGCCGTCTAAGGCCACTAGAGCCTCCAGCACCGCCTTCAGTTCCATGCGGTTATTGGTTGTCTGCACTTCACCCCCTGAACCTGAGGTGCCATCAGGCACAACCCACCCCCAGCCGCCAGGACCGGGATTACCCCGACAGGCGCCATCGGTGTAGACGACTGTCGGCTTTTCTGAATTCGGCATCCCACAATGGTGGCACGACTAACCGAGAGTTGAAAGCATAAAGGGGTGGCCGTGAACTTCTCGCACCAATTGCCCGACACCGATCCCCAGGAAACCCGGGAGTGGCTCGACAGCCTCGACGCCGTGGTCAGCGCCTCCGGGAACCAGCGGAGCCGCTATCTGCTGCGCCGGCTTCTAGACCGGGCCGACGAGCTCGGAAGCGGCATCTCGGGCACTGTTCAAACACCCTATGTGAACACCATTCCCACCGCCGACCAGCCCTTCTTTCCCGGCGACGAGTACATTGAGCGCCGCATTCGGGCTTTCATCCGCTGGAACGCCGCGGTGATGGTGGTGAGGGCAAACAAGCGAGCCGACGGCATAGGCGGCCACTTGTCCACCTTCGCGTCTTCCGCTGCCCTCTACGAGGTGGGGTTCAACCACTTCTTCAGGGGCAAAGAGGACGGACTGCCCGGCGACGCCGTCTACATCCAGGGCCACGCGGCGCCGGGCATATACGCCCGTGCCTACCTCGAAGGCCGGCTGGCCGAGAAGCATCTGGACAACTTCCGGATGGAGATCGGCGGCAGCGGGCTGTCGAGCTATCCCCATCCCCGGCTCATGCCCGATTTCTGGGAGTACCCGACTGTGTCGATGGGGCTGGGGCCGATCAACTCCATCTACCACGCCCGCTTCTACCGCTACCTCCACGACCGCCGCGTCGAGGACACCAGCGAGTCGAAAGTATGGTGCTTCGTGGGCGACGGCGAGTGCGACGAGCCTGAAACGCTGGGATCCATCTCCCTGGCCGGCCGGGCCGGGCTGGACAACCTCATCTGGGTGGTGAACTGCAACCTCCAGCGGCTCGACGGGCCTGTGCGGGGCAACGGCAAGATCATCCAGGAACTGGAGGGCAACTTCCGGGGCTCGGGCTGGAACGTGATCAAGGTGATCTGGGGATCGCGCTGGGACGACCTGCTGGCCGCGGATGTAGACGGCGTGCTGCTGGAGAAAATGATGTCCACGGTGGACGGGGAGTACCAGCGCTATGCCACCGAATCCGGCGCCTACATTCGGGAGAACTTCTTCGGACCCGATCCCCGGCTGCGCAAGATGGTGTCCAGTCTGAGCGACCGCCAGCTCGAGGATCTGCCCCGGGGCGGCCACGACTACTTGAAGCTGTACGCCGCCTACAAGGCCGCGGTGGAGACATCCGACCGCCCGACGGTGATCCTGGCCAAGACGATCAAGGGCTGGACGCTGGGCGAGGGGCTCGAAGCCCGCAACGCCACCCACCAGATCAAGAAGATGACCACCGCCCAGCTCCTGGAGTTGCGCTCCCGGCTCCACCTGGAAGCAGAGATCCCCGCCGAGGCGCTTGAGGATGACGCCAACCCGCCGTACTACAAGCCGGCGCCCGAATCCCCCGAGCACAGGTATCTGATGGCCCGCCGCCGAGAGCTGGACGGCGCC
Source organism: Candidatus Poriferisocius anaerobius (assembly GCA_028278785.1). Classification (GTDB taxonomy): domain Bacteria; phylum Actinomycetota; class Acidimicrobiia; order Acidimicrobiales; family Bin134; genus Poriferisocius; species Poriferisocius anaerobius. Next base: position 5,109 of record JAPYOG010000058.1, read on the forward strand.
CTTCCCGTCCGGGTGGTGAACATCCGCCGGCCCATCAAGCTGCCCGCCGACAAGCTGTTCTCCGGCTACGACGACGGCTCCAACGGCCGCGAGGTGTCCACTACCATGGTGTTCACCCAGATGCTGCGCAACATGATGCGAGACGAGGACTTCGGGCCCCGGGTGGTGCCCATCGTCCCCGATGAGGCTCGCACCTTCGGGATGGACTCGCTGTTCCGGGAGTTCAAGATCTACGCCTCCGGGGGCCAGCTCTATGAGCCGGTGGACCACGATCTGCTGCTGTCCTATGCCGAGGGCCAAGACGGCCAGCTCTTGGAGGAGGGAATCACCGAAGCCGGGTCGCTGGCCTCGTGGACGGCGGCGGCCACCAGCTACGCCACTATGGGCGTGCCGATGGTGCCGTTCTACTCCTTCTACTCCATGTTCGGCTTCCAGCGGGTGGGCGATCTGATCTGGTCGGCAGCCGACTCGCGGGCCCGAGGGTTCTTGATGGGCGCCACTGCGGGACGCACCACGCTGATGGGCGAGGGTTTGCAGCACCAGGACGGCCACAGCCTGCTGCTGGCCTCCACCGTGCCGGCCTGTTGCGCCTACGACCCGGCGTTCGCCTACGAGCTGGGCGCCATTGTGCGCTCAGGGCTCAGCCAGATGTACGGCAGCGGGGTCGGTGAGGATGTCTTCTACTACATCACCATCTACAACGAGAACTACCGCCAACCCCGGCGGGCCGACTTCATCAGCGACGAGCAGATCCTGTCGGGGCTGTACCAGTGGAATCACCCGCTCGAGGGCGCCGAGCAGCAGGCAACGATCATCTTCTCGGGTACTGCCCACCAAGCCGCCCGCGACGCCCAGGCCGAGCTGGCCGAGCGTTACGGGATAGGGGTGGACTTGCTGAGCGCTCCCTCCTTCAAGGCGGCACGGGAGGAGGCCCTTGCGGTGGAGCGCTGGAACCGCCTGCATCCCGGCGAGGAACCCCGGGTGCCGCTGGTGACCCAGCGGCTGGCCGGGGGCCGCGGCCCGGTGGTGGCGGTCACCGACTATATGGCCATGGTCCCCGAGCAGATCGCCCGCTGGGTGCCCCGGCGGTTCTTCCCGCTGGGCACCGACGGCTTCGGCCGCTCCGACACCCGCGAGTCGCTGCGCCGATTCTTCGAAATCGACGCCGACAGCGTGACCTCCACCGTATTGAGCGCCCTGGCCGCCGAGGGCAGCCTCGACCCGGCAGTGGCCAAAGGCGCCATCGCCCACTACAACCTCAACCACCCCCAATTCGACCCCACCGGCTAGCCGGGCGCCTCCCGCGCGAGGCGAGAGCCTCCTAGTGGGTGTGTCTTGGGTTTGTTCACGCGGGTCCTACTGGACAACGGTGCCCCTCGCTGCGTTGCTTCTCCTGGCCGTAAGCTCCGGGTATGGCGCGGGCACAAGCCAGTCCGCCCGGTGCTCAGCTCGAGAGCATGGGTTGGCGGTCGGGCGGCCGCTTGCTGCTGATTCCCATTTTGGGCAATTGGTCGACCTCCTGAGGTGGCCTGCGGATTTTGGGTCGCCACGATCGGAAGGCGGCGTATGGCGCAGGTGGGGGTCTGAGCTCGTAGGTGCCGTCGTGTCGCCGGCAGACAGACCAGCCGTCGTCGTGAATGTTGTGGTGGCAGCTTGCGCAGACCAGCACGAGGTTGTCGATGTCGGTGGGGCCGCCTTTGAACCACTCTGTTATGTGGTGTGCTTCGCACCACACGGCTGAGGTTCCGCAGCCGATGCAGTGCTTGTCGCGAGCGATGAGCACTGCCCGCTGCGCTTCGGTTGCCGACCGGTGCTTGCGACCCACCCAGAGTTCCTGGCCAGCAGTGTTGAACACGCAGGGCAAGATGTTGGCGTCGCAGGCCAGCCGCAGCGCCTCGCCCATGGGCAGCAGGTCGCCGTCCGGCAGCCTGACGTCGGCCATTTTGCCGTTGGCCGCGTCCCACTGTGCGGTCACAACAAGCGTGGTGCCCTGCGGTCTGCGGACACTGGTGTCGGCGCAGACCAGGCTCTCCAGCGCGTCGGCGAGCCGCTGCTCGAACGCCGTTAGATTGTCGGAATTCTCCTCCTTGCGCAGTCGGCGCTCCTCCGCGGCCAGCGCCGCCTCGATCCTGTTCCCCGCCTCCGGATCGAATCGGCCATTCAGGATGAACATCCCATCCTCAGGAGACTTGAACACGCGCAACGTGCGGCGCTCTCGCTTCTTGGCGAACAGGGACTTGCCGTCATCGCCCGACTGCTCATACTGATGGTCTCGCAACGTCCGGGAGAAGGTCCCGAAATCCTGGCGGCGGGCCGCCTCCACCAGCACCCCCTCGTCCACCGGCCCCTGGGAGGCGGCCTTGGCGATCTGGGTGGCGTGGGCGGCGGGAATCTCCCGGCACCTAGCGCGTCGAGCGTATCTGGCACCTGGGAAAGCTGAGAGGCGGTCTCCACCTCCCGACGGGCCTGCTGCTTGGATGCCTGAAACTCTTGCTAACCCTGATTGTTCATGAGAATGCGGTGGGGCCTGTTTTTTGGGTGTTGGGCGTCGGGTTTGGGGGCGGTTCGGTGTTGGGG
>JAPYOG010000059.1 GCA_028278785.1 Candidatus Poriferisocius anaerobius
AGGTTGCCGTCAACACCGATGTCACCCGGTGGTCTACGGCCAGAGATCAGCGGGTCGCCGCGGAGCTGGATATCCCGCTGGACGGGCACTGGGGAACAGTGGTGCATCCTCCCGGCCGGGTGCTCACTGCGGCGGGGACGCTGTCGCGGGTGTTCACCCCTTTCTTCAACCGCTGGATGCAGACTCCGATGCCCGAGGAGATCCAGCCCGGCTCGGCCTCTGTGCTCCTCCCGCCCCGCGGAATGTCCCTGCACGCCGCCCTGAGCGACGAGCTGCCTGCGCCTTGGAGCGAGCACGATGCACTGAGCCGGCTGGACCGGTGGCAGGAGCGGGTAGACGGCTACAACGACGACCGCGATTGCCCGGCGACAGAAGGCACTTCGGCCATCTCCACGGCGCTGCATTTCGGGCTGCTGTCGCCGCGACGCGTGGTGGCTGCCACAGGAACCCATACCGCCGGCCGGACTGGATTCGCGCGCCAGCTTGCTTGGCGGGACTGGTACACCTGCCTCACTGCCGAGAATCCGAGCATCGACCGGGTGAGCCTGCGTCCCGAGTACGACCGGATCTCCTGGACTTCGGGCGCCGAGGCCGACGCCGGATTGGAGGCGTGGCGCCAAGGCCAAACCGGATTTCCCATTGTGGACGCGGCCATGAGGGAGTTGGCCGCCACCGGGTGGATGCACAATCGGCTGCGCATGATCGCTGCATCGTTCCTGGTGAAGGATCTTCTGATCGACTGGCGGCGCGGCGAGCGGTGGTTCCGGAGAATGCTCACCGATGGCGACATCGCCCAGAATGCCGGCAACTGGCAGTGGGTGGCCGGTACCGGACCCGATGCCGCTCCCTATTTCCGGGTGTTCAATCCGGTATCGCAGAGTAGGAAAATCGACCCTGCGGGCCGTTACCTTCGGCGCTGGCTGCCGGAGCTGGCTGAACTCGGCGACCGGGACATCCATGCGCCTTGGCAGGCGAAACCGCTGGACCTTGCCTCGGCAGGGGTGAGCTTGGGCGCCACTTATCCCCCGCCGATCGTCGACCACGCTGAAGCCCGCCTGCGTGCCCTCGCCGCCTACAAGGAGGCCTTGGACCGCGATTCCCCAACACGCCGCCGACAGGCGAATACCCCGCCGGGCAACGTGGCACGATAGGGCCAACCCGAAACTGTCACACCCCTCTCTTACTCTCAGACGATGAAGAAGAGGCCGAGAACCAATCAAATGCAGATTTCCGCAATGGCTCCAAAGCATCGTGGCAGCCACCTCACCGCTGCTGAAGGGTCCACCGATGAGGACCGGCCTCGTGGCATGCTGGTTGGCGGTGCAGAGGCGAAGGACGACTCATCCAAGGCCGCGAACGCCATGATGGCGCAGGGGGTGCCGACCGAGTTGAAATCATCCCTGCCTGACTACGGCCCAGATTTCCCTGTCTCCCCCATCCCGGCGATCAACGTCGCCTCGGTTCCCCAGCGCTCGCCACTGCGGTACCCAGGCGGCAAGACCTGGCTGATTCCCCATGTCCGGGCCTGGCTCGCGCCCACGCAGCCCAGGCCGAGGACGCTCATCGAGCCATTCTGCGGCGGAGGCATAATCTCCCTCACGGCAGTGTGCGAGAGCTTGGCAGAACAGTGCTTCATGGCCGACCTAGACCACGATGTGGCTGCTTTCTGGCACGCGGCGCTGCGCCACAATTCCGAGTTGTGTCATCTTGTCTCTGCGTTCGAACCGACACGCGAGTCTGTTTCTGCTCTGGCTGACCAAGCCCCCCGAGGGGTGCTCGAGCACGGGTTCCGCACCTTGGTCCTCAACCGAACCCGGCGCGGCGGCATCCTCGCCCCCGGGGCTGCCCTGACAAAGTCGGGGGAGAACAACAAGGGCCTTGCCTCGCGCTGGTATCCCGACACCATCATCCACCGATTGCGAAACATCGAAGCCCACGCTCCCCAAATCAACTTCTGCGAGGCCGATGGGCTCAACCTCCTAGAGGTCATTGCCGAGGCTCCCGGCACGGTCGCCTTCATTGACCCTCCGTACACCGCCGGAGGCAAGCGAGCAGGCAAGCGTCTCTACAGCCACAACCAGATAGACCACCGACGACTCTTCAAGATCCTGGCGCAAACCCAGGTAGACTTTCTGATGACCTACGACCGCTCACAGGAAATCGCCGAACTCATCGCAGAGTACGGATTCCACGCAGTCAAGGTTGTGATGAAGAACACCCATCACGCCCACATCTCCGAACTCGTCATCACCCGACGACCTGTCTTCGTGTAGCCGGCGATTCTCCCGATGCCCGAAGAACTGAAAACCCGATACGGGATAGCCGAGTGGTACGGACAGGATTTCACATCACTTAGCGCGGCTCAACGAGTCACCCTCGCCGAGCACGCCCTGGACGAAGCAGATGCTGAACCGCCTGCCTGCCCCTTCCAACCCAACCATCCACCATGCTCGAAAAAGGGGGGTGTCTGCTCCATCCAGCGCTACGCGGAAGGCGAAAACCATCGGCTAGGTGTTTTCGTAGGCGAGCCAGTTATCACCTGTCCGCGCCGCTTTGAGGAGGAGAGCCTCGTGAACAAGTGGTTGGCTGAAATCGCTGGTTTTCCCCTCGGAAAGACACACGTGGCTGGCGAAGTCCCATTCATGCAGAGCACGGAGACGAACAAGCCTGCTGGCAAGATCGACATGATCGTCGCCTATATGCACGGTGAGGACTTGAGGTGGCATGGATTGGAGATTCAGGCCGTCTATTTCTCCGGCAAGGGCATGACCAGTGAGTTCGAGGCGCTGCGAGACGACACTCGCGAGCCACCTCCCTATCCATCGGAGGTCCGCCGTCCCGACTGGCGATCATCGAGCGCCAAACGCCTGATGCCACAGCTCGAAATCAAGGCGCCAACACTCCGCCGCTGGGGTGCCAAGCTCGCCGTCGCGGTCGACCGCCCTTTCTTCAACGCAGTCGGCGGCACCAGTCATCAACCCAGCCACGACATCAACGAAGGCGACATCATCTGGCTCGTCACCCGTCTGGAACGCGCAGTCTCAGGCACCTGGCAGCTAGCCCACGACCAGTGGGAGGTGCTCACCCTGGAAGACTCAAAAAAACGCCTCCAAGCGGCTGAAACCGTTAGCCGAGAGAGCTTCGAGACAGCACTGAGGTCGCGCCTGCGACCCCTGTGAGTTGGCAGCGCGATCCGGGCAACTCATTCAACAGACCGTGCAATTCCCGGTCGGCAACACGGGGTTGGTGCTCAAGGCTCATCTATCAGACTGACTCTCCACAATATTACCAATTCTCATTTACTATACTATTCCGCAGATAGACTACCTTTACACGGATAACCAGGAAGCAGTGCGCCCAAATCCAAGCTTCCTGCCCAAGGACCGAATCCCTCGACGCCGATGATGTCTAGTCTTGCGGGGGTATACCCGCGGTGATGCCGCCGTCGACGATGTACTCGTGGCCGGTCTGGTACGACGAGGCGTCTGACACCAGGTAGCAGGCCAGATCGGCCACCTCGGCGGACACCCCGGCGCGGCGCAGCGGCACATGGCCGAACAACTCGGGGCGCCCGTGCCACTCGGACGGCAGCATCGCGGTCTCGATTGCGCCGGGGTGCAGGGAGTTCACCCTGATCCCCCGGGGGCCCAACTCGATGGCGGCCACTTTGGTGAGCCCCCGCACCGCCCACTTGGTGCTGCCGTAAGCCGAGAGGTGGGGGATGCCCTGCGTTCCGGCTATGGAGGAGACGTTGACGATCGACCCGCCGCCGGCCTCGGCCATGGGATCGGCCACGGTTTGGATGCCCAGGAACGTGCCCAGGTAGTTCACCTCCCAGATGCGGCGCAAGCTCTCCGGCGTCTCCTCGGCGATGGGGGCGGCCCAGTTGACAGCGGCGTTGTTGACCAGCGCCCGCAGCGGCCCCTGCTGCACCGCGGCAGCCACCACCCGGGCCCAGTCGTCGGCCGAAGAGACATCGTGATGGAGATAGACGGCCTGCTCGCCGAGCTCGCCCGCCAGCGCCAGGCCCTGCTCGTCGAGCACGTCGCCCATCACCACGAACGCGCCCTCGGCCACGAACTTGCGGGCCTCCGCCTCGCCCTGGCCCCGAGCCGCCCCGGTCACAATCGCTACTCGCCCGTCAAGACATCCCATACCCACGTTCTAGCCCATCGGGAACCCGGTTGGGAGGTTCAATCGAGCCTTCCAACCCGTTCTTCAAGCAGTCGGAGATCGAGATGGCAGCGCAGTGCGTCGGCCAGCCGATCCAGGTCTCGCCGCCAGCGGTCCTGCAAATCCTCACCCGGGGATGCCTTCCAACCCAGCCACTCCTCCAGCACCGCGTGCCGGTATCCAGCCAGATCGAACAGCCCGTGCACGTACGTGCCCATCACCTGTCCATCAGCCGACCGGGCCGCAAAGGGATAGAGCGCAGGATCGGGCGAGCTCTCGCCGTGGCGGATCTCATAGCCGGCGAACTCCAGCTCATGCGGCCACCGAGCCCGCCCGGCGACCGTGCGGACCAGCTTCTCCTGCCTGAGCTCGGCTTCCACCGGCAGCCAGCCCAGCCCCCGCGTCTCCGCCGGCCCCTCGATTCCGAGGGGATCGAGGATGCGCTCTCCTAGCATCTGCAACCCCCCGCACAGTCCGAGCACGCGGCCTCCATAGCGGGCATGGCGCTCCAGCGCCTCCACCCAGCCGTGTTGGCGTAGCCACGACAAATCGGCGGCCACCGCTTTAGACCCCGGCAGCACCGCCAAGTCGAGCCCGGTGAGGGACTCCGGGCCGGCCAGCCAGCAGAAATCGACTCTCGGGTCGGCGGCGAACGGATCCAAGTCGGCGGTGTTGCTGGCCCGCGGATAGTGGATGCCGCCAACCCGCAGCTCAACCGGGCGACCCCTCTCCCGGCTATTGCGGCCTCCCCCTCGAAACGAATACGGTGCGTCCTCCTCGGGCAGCGCCAGATCGGACACATAGGGCACGCAACCCAAAAGCGGGCGCCGGGCCCGCTCCTGCACCCATTCGCAGGCATCCCCCAGCAGTGACCGATCCCCTCGGAAACGGTTGACCACCAGGGCCTCCACCAACTGGCGATCAGGGGAATCGAGGGTGTTCATGGTGCCGAGCAAGGAAGCGAACACGCCCCCTCGATCTATGTCGCCCACCAGCCAAACCGGCACTTCGGCGGCTTGGGCGAAACCCATGTTGGCGATGTCGCCGGCTCTGAGATTGGGCTCTGCGGGAGATCCCGCCCCCTCGACCAGCACATAGTCGTATTCTTGGCCCAAGCGGCCAAAGGCGGCCAGCACTTCGCCCAAAAGCCCCTCCCGATCCTCTCGGAACCGGCTGGCCATCAGCGTCCCCCGAACCCGGCCCGAAACCACGAGCTGGGCCCGATGGTCGGCCTCGGGTTTGAGCAATACCGGGTTCATGTCCACCGTCGGCGCCAGACCACACGCGAATGCTTGCAGTGCTTGAGCGCGGCCGATCTCCCCGCCAGCAGGGCAAGCCGCCGAGGCGTTGCTCATGTTCTGCGGTTTGAACGGGGCGACGCTGACCCCTGAGCGCGCCAACAGGCGGCAGAGTCCGGCCACCAGCAGCGATTTGCCGACGCCCGAGGCCGTCCCCTGGATCATCAGGGCATTGGTCAATTTGCCCTCCCATCGGCGCGCTCCGGGTGGATGGCAGGCGCAGACCTGCGAGAGGCGGAGCAGGAAATCGCAAATCCCGGGCGTGCCCGGATTGTGGATTTCCCTGTGATCCAGTTGTGGGCAACGGTGTTCGTATCTATAGTGCTTGGTCCGGCATGACTTTGGGCGTTGCAGTAGGGGCTTATCTCGTCGTGCATTTGCTCGGCGCCTATTTGCTGCGCGCCTCCGGTGTGGGCCAAGACCTGTTCGGCAGGTTCCGCAACGTCCCCGATCTGCCCGAGCCCAGGCATCTGTCCGAATTCACCACCTTTGTGGAGACCCACTCCTTCTGGGACAGCGCGGATGAAGAGTCCCGCGACGACATCGACGAGCTCGAGCTCCAAGCGGTCTTCTGGAACGAGAGGCACCGCCGGACCGCCTAAGCCCGGCCAGCGGCAGCAATCAGCTCGACTCGTCATGAAGGCCGCTGCACTTCAGTGCGGCCTCAGCCCACCGGCCGCTATTGCTTCGCTCGTGGTCGATGAGCCAGGCCTTCACCTCGGGGCGGCCTCCGTACTCCCCGACTGATCCATCGCTTCGCACCACCCGGTGGCAGGGCACTACGAGGGGAACGGGGTTGGTGGACATGGCCGTTCCCACCGCTCGGGCCGCACCCGGCGAACCGGCCATGCAGGCCAACTCGCCATAGGAAACAGTGGTGCCGTAGTCCACGGTCATCAACGCATCCAGAACCCGGCGGTAGAACCCATGGCTCAGCCGCCAGTCCAAGTCCAGCTCGAAGCAGTTCCTGCTGCCGTCGAAATACTCGCAAAGCTGGGCGATGGGCTCTTCCAGCCAGGCGGGGCTCCCCTCCCCCACCGAACAAGGCAGTCCGGCGAGCTCGGCCATGATGTCGGCTTCGGCTTGCATGCAGCCGAAGCCGATCCTCACGAGGCCCTGAGAAGTGGCTGCCGCATGAAGCCGCCCGATGGGCGTGTCCAGCGACCCCAGGGCAACACCGAGTCCACAGGCCTCGGTGGATGCAGAATAGGAGCGGGTCACAAGCGCGGATGCAGACATGCCACTGACCGTAGCCGAATGCCGGATGAGGCTGTGGAACCTTCAAGCCGAGCCATCGGCCGAATGCCGGATGAGGCTGTGGAACCTTCAAGCCGGGCCATCGGCCGAATGCCGGATGAGGCTGTGGAACCTTCAAGCCGGGCCATCGGCACCCGCCGCGCTCAAGCAGCCGCGGCCACCAGCGCAGTGAGCAGAGCCAGGGTGAGGATTGACATCGGCACTCCCAACCGCAGGTAGTCGGCGAAGCGGTAGCGGCCGGGTCCGTAGACCATGGTGTTGGTCTGGTAGCCGATGGGGGTGAGGAACGAGGCCGATGCGGCCACCGCCACGCCGAGCGCGAGGGTGCGGGGGTCCAGCCCGGATTGAGCGGCCGCCTCCAGCGCCACAGGGAACACCAGCGCCACCGCGGCCACGTTGGTGATGAGCTCGGTGAGCAGCATGGTGGCCGCCACTATGCCCAGAACCACCCCGGAGTCGCCCAGGAAGTCGAAGGATGAGACGATGCCGCCGGCCAAGTCCTCGGCCAATCCCGCCTCGTCGAGCGCAGACCCCAGACCGAAAGCCGCTCCGATGGTGACGAGAACGCTGAAGTCCACCGCCTCACGGGCTTCTCGGGGGGTCAGCACCCCGCCCGCAACCACCGCCCCCGCCGCAATCAGCGCGGCCTCCAGCACGCTCAGCACACCTGTCGCGGGCAGCACCACCAAGGCCGCTAAGGCGGCCAGCGCCACCGGCGCCCGCCGACTGGCCCTGGGCGGGGATCCGCCCAAACGCGACACCAGCAAGAAGTCGTTGTGGTTGCGCCACCGCTCGTCGAAACCGTCGGCGGCCAGCACCAGAAGCGTGTCGCCGACCCGCAGCCGCACCTGCCCGAATTTGGCCTCCACCGGGGCGCCGGAGCGGTGGATGCCCACCACCGCGGCCTGATAGCGGCCGCGGAAGCCGGCTTCGGCCAGCGTGCGCCCGCTGATGGGTGATGCCGCTCCCACCACCGCCTCAAAGAAGGTGTGGTCGCCGGAGTCCACCGCTTCGAGGTGGGGGTCCTCGGCTGAGACCAGCCCGGACATGGCCTGGAGGTCCACAACCTGGTCAACCCGGCCCGCGAAGGTGAGCCTGTCGCCGCCCCTGAGCACGAAGGTGGGGGCCACCGGGGCTATGACCGTCCTCTGCCGCTCCACCTCCACCAGGAACACTCCTTGGAGATGGCGCAGCCCACCGGCCTCTACCGACAGCCCGTCGAACGCCCCCTGCTCGACCACATACATCGACACAAGGTAAGAGCGGCCCACTCCCGCTGCCTCGGCGTCGCGCCGGTCGGGCAGCAGCCACGGGGCGGCCACCACGATCAGCACCAGCCCAGCCCCGGCCAACGGCAGGCCGAAGCGGGCCAGCTCGAACATCTCCAACTCGTCATGGCCCACCGATTGCAGCAGGCCGCCCAGCACCAGGTTGGTGCTGCTGCCGATGGCGGTGACCGCTCCCCCCAAGATCGTGGCGTAAGACAGCGGGATCAGATACCGCGAGGGGGCCCGGCCGTAGCGCTCGCTCCAGCTCCTGACCGCGGGCACCAGCATCGCCACGATCGGGGTGTTGGCCAACAAGGCCGAGGCCGCGCTGGACGGCGCAAGCAGCCGGATCAGCGCGACCCGAGTCCCGGATCCCCGGTCCAGCATCCAGGCCACCATGGGCTGCAAGGCATTGGTCTTGGTCACCGCGCCGGCCACCACGTACAGCGCCCCGATGGTGAAGAAGGCGGGGTTGGAAAAACCGCGGAAGGCTTGGTCGGCGTCGATCACCCTGAGCAGGAACAGCCCGCCGGTGGCGCCCATCACCCCGGCAGCAGGCGAGAGCCGGTTGCTGATGAGCCCGGCGCCCATCAATGCCAGCACCGCGATGGTGAGCACCGCTTCTTGGTCCATCTTGGGAGAGGTTAGAGCCGTCTCGGCCGGCCAGCGGGGTGGTTTGCCCCGGATCGGCCTCCGATGGCGCCTCCGATGGCTCAGAGGAGGCGTTCCTGAGATATGAAATACCCCGTGGCTTCAAACTTGATCCAACCCCACGGCGGCCGGCTGACCGAGCTGATGGTCGAAGACGCAACCGCTGAAGAGCTCAGGTCGGAATCGCGAGATCTGCCGTCGCTCACCCTTCAGCCCCGCCATATGTGCGACCTAGAGCTTTTGCTGAACGGCGGCTTCTCCCCGCTGCGCGGCTTCATGGGCCAAGCCGACTACGACCGGGTGTGCTCCGACATGAGGCTGGCCGACGGGACGCTGTGGCCGATACCCATCACCTTGGACGTGGACGGCGGCACCGCCGAGGCCGCCGAGGCCGCCGGCAGGCTGGCGCTGCGCGATGTGGAGGGGGTCATGCTGGCAGTGCTCACCGTGGGCGACGTGTGGGCGCCCGATACCGCCGCCGAGGCCGAGGCGGTTTTCGCCAGCTCCGACCCCGACCACCCCGGCGTCGGCCATCTCATGCGCAACACCGCAGGCTTCTACCTGGGAGGATCGGTGCAGGGGCTCCAGCTTCCCGTCCACCATGACTTCACCGGGCTGCGCCGCACCCCGGCCCAGCTGCGGGCCGCGTTCGACGCAGCCGGGTGGCGCCGGGTGGTGGCCTTCCAAACCCGCAACCCCATGCACCGGGCCCATGTGGAACTCACCCGGAGGGCCGCAGCGGAGGCCGAGGCCAACCTGCTCATCCACCCGGTGGTGGGCATGACCAAGCCCGGCGACGTGGATCACTACACACGGGGCCGGGTATACCAGCACATCATCAAGCGCTACCCCGAGAACACAGCCATGCTGGCGATGCTGCCGCTGGCCATGCGCATGGGAGGCCCCCGCGAGGCGGTATGGCACGCCATCATCCGCAAGAACCACGGAGTGTCCCACTTCATCGTGGGCCGCGACCACGCCGGTCCGGGTTCCGACGCTGCCGGGAAGCCCTTCTACGGCCCCTATGACGCCCAAGACATGCTGCGGGACCATACCGATGAGCTGGGCGTGACCATGGTGCCGTTCAAGATGATGGTGTACGTCCCCGACAGCGACAGCTACCACCCCGTGGACGAAGTGGGCGAGACAGCGAAAACCCTGGGCATCAGCGGCACCGAGCTGCGAGATCGCCTGGCGGCGGGCGACGACATCCCCGAGTGGTTCAGCTATCCCGAGGTGGTGGCCGAGCTGCGCCGAACGCACCCCCAGAAGTCCAAGCAGGGCTTCACCGTGTTCTTCACCGGACTCAGCGGCTCGGGCAAATCCACGATCGCCAACGCGCTCATGTCCAAACTGCTGGAGCGCGGCGGACGGCCGGTGACCCTGCTCGACGGCGACATCGTGCGCACCAACCTGTCGTCTGAGCTGGGGTTCTCCAAGGAGCACCGCGATATCAACATCACCCGCATCGGCTACGTGGCATCGGAGATCGCCAAGCACGGCGGCATCGCCATCTGCGCGCCGATAGCCCCGTACGCCGAGCCCCGGCGCCATAACCGGGAGGCCATCTCCGCCCATGGCGGCTATGTGCTCGTGTACGTGTCCACACCGCTGGAGGTGTGCGAACAGCGAGACCGCAAAGGCCTGTACGCCAAAGCCCGGGCCGGGATCATCAAGGAGTTCACCGGCATCTCCGACCCCTACGAGGCGCCGACCGACGCCGACATCGTCTTGCCCACCGTGGATCAGACCCCTGATGAGGCGGCTCAAGCGATCATCGGCTTCCTGGAAGCCGAGGGGTATCTGGATCCGGTCGGAGAGTGATGTGAACGGCGCAGGCGACACGTCACCGCGGCGTGGCTGAGATGCCGCGTGCCTCGGACTTGGCTCGGATCACCGACGCGTTGGCCGCAGCCGGCGAGGTGCTGAAGCGCTTCACCCCCGGAGAGGTGGAGGCCGAGCTCAAAGACGGGGGCGACCCGCTGACCGCAGCCGACAAAGCGGTGAACAATACCCTGGCCCGAGCCCTGCGGGGCAAAGACGAGGGCTGGCTGTCAGAGGAGAGCACCGACACCGGCGACCGGCTCAACCGCAGAAGAGTGTGGGTTGTGGACCCGATCGACGGCACCCGCGAGTTCATCGAGGGCATTCCCGAATGGGGTGTGTCAGTAGGACTCGTGGAAGACGGCGTGCCGGTGGCCGGCGGCGTCCTCAGCCCGCCCATCGGCTGCCTCATCACAGGCTCAGATGAGACCGGTGTGGAGTGCAACGGCACTGAGGCGCGTGCCTCCGACACCGCCGACTTGCGGGGCGCGCTGGTACTGGCCTCCCGCAGCGAGATTCGCCGGGGCGAATGGGACGGCTTCTTCGCCACCCCCATCGCCGTGCGCAGCATGGGCTCGGTGGCCTGCAAACTGGCGCTGGTCGCCGCCGGACTGGCCGACGCCACGTGGACGCTGGCGCCCAAGAACGAGTGGGACGTGGCCGGCGGGGCCGCACTGGTGCGGGCAGGCGGCGGATGCGTTTTCGGCGTGGACGGCCGCGATGTGGTGCTCAATCAGGCCGACCCTCTCATGGATGGCCTGGTCGCCACCGCCCCCGGCCTCTGCCAACAGGTGATCGAGTTGCTCGGCATCCGCTCAAGCCGGTGAAAGCCCGCAAGCACCATCGGGCGGGAGCAAAAGCAGGTGGAAAGCGGCCGCAACCAAGCGCGCCCCCTTGCTGCCCCGTAGATTGATAGCTGCTGTGCGGCTGGTCATTGCTCGATGTTCGGTGGACTATGACGGCCGATTGGCCGCGCACCTCCCCGAGGCGGTGCGCCTCATAATGGTCAAGGCCGACGGCTGTGTTTCCATCCA
>JAPYOG010000006.1 GCA_028278785.1 Candidatus Poriferisocius anaerobius
TTTTGGACGAACAAGCTCCGACATCTCCGGAACAAGGGCATCTACGTATATGCAGGCAGGGTGGGATCTGGGGGGCGGGAGAAGGGTGTTGACGTCAGTCTGGCCATTGATCTGGTGCAGGCCAGATAAGCCCAGGTAGTTCGGTAGGGGCACCAGCCTGCTCGACATGCACAACTTCGACCGGGCCATTTTCATGCCGAGAGTCGATTTCCCTGCCTGATCGATAGTGAATGTCTCTCGCCGCGCTTCGACGGCGGCTGTGATTCGGTACTCGTCAACCGGATCGGCGTCGCTGTACTCATTGCGCAGCACCAGATGGAGTTCCGTCGTGCCGGGTTTTTCCAACCGAACGCCGAAAACTCGGCGACCCACCGCACCCAGGACGATCTCCTCGTTACGAACCTGCTGCACGGCTTCCCAGGATTTGGAGGCACCAAGTCTCGCGAGGCGACGACTGCGGATAGCCGCGTCGGTCATTGCCTCGGAGGTGCCATCCGCAATGTAGACATCGCCGACCAAGGTTGCCCGCCCGCCGGCAATGGGAAGCGGCGCCGGCTTTTTCGCTTGCACGGGTTGACGTGCTGACCCGACCCCGTTGTTTGGTCCACTTGACCAACCCCAAGGGGTCACGCCAATCTCACAAACACCGCCCACACCGGCAGCCGCCATCGCATCCGCCCATCTCGATCGGCCCTGTGTCTTCGCCTCTGGTTGTTGCTTGTCTCGGCAAGGCAATTCGCCCCTCGATAACCATCTGTTCAAGATGCTTGAAGGAGGCCCACTGCCTGTTGACCGCCACAATCGTCTTGGCTTTGACCAGGGCCGAAGAGTCAATTATCCAGACATCCACCTCATCGGGGTTCATTCAACAATCCCTTGAGGTCTTCCAACTGGCCCGTTTTTAATTGGAGGTAGTCTGCAAGATCCCGTGTTGTCAAGCGGCCCCGGTCCGCAGCGGTGATGAGTGCCCTTGGCAATCGTGTGCCCAATTGGCCAAGCCGTTTCTTTGGAGCGGGCTGGCCGCCTCCCCTGCCTCCTCCGGATTCATTCCAGTCCTTGCCGGAGAGCTGGGCGACAACGGCCGAATACAGGTTCGGCTCTGCCAGTCCAACCTCTTGAAGTCGAATCGCGGCGGCACGCGTGCTCACGGAGAATTGGTCGGCGATGCGCCACGCCGTGTCAGGGTCGGCGGTTCGCATGTTGGTTGTCGCACCGTATCTCTCCGCGACCGCCTTGAGACTGTCCTCAGGCAGGAGGTACGCGGCTGCGAACCGCTCGCACCACCTCTCTGTGGACTCTTCTGGTTCATTGGGGACTGCAAAGCTCTGGCAGGCAGCGTCAGTGCGTGTCAGCAGATGGGCGACCTCATGGAAGAGGGTGAAAATACGAGCTGTTGGATGGTAGGCGGTATTGACGGCAACCAAAGGTGCGTAGTCGTCCCACGCCCCGAATCCCCGGATGTTGTTCTTGCCCATGGTGAGCTGCATGACCAAGATTCCCTGTTCTTCCAAGTGCTCACGCCATGAGCGAAAGGCCTCCGAAGCGTTCGCCCACGCGAGCTGTTCCGCTGCCGGGATGCCCGACTGCGAGCGCTCGACAGCTGCAACCCCCACAGGATCTTGGCTCGGCCGATACCGGCCCAGGCGAACTTCGGGCGAGCCTCGGTCCCTGAGGACCCAGGACGCCAACCCCTGAAGTCTTCGCGCCCAGCGAATTTGACGGGCTTCTTCGGGGCCAAGTTTGTGATTCCCGAGTGCTGGGGCGCTGCGAAGCGAAGTCGGCATTCCAGCCTGAACCGGCGGCTCGGGGAGAAAGAACAGTGCCGATGGGCGCTTCAGGACGCCAACCAGCTTGCTGAACTCGCCTTTCGTTGGATATGACCGCTTAGCCTCCCAGGCTTTCAGCCCCTCCACGTCCAAGCTGGCGCGGTCGGCCAGCTCGCTCTGCGTGAGGCCAGCCTCCTCACGAGCCCAGGCGAGGCTGGATTCTGCTGTCATGGACGGTGGGAGTTGCACTATCGACCGATGCGGGCATCCTCAAGATCGGGTGGCCGCCTGGTCGTCTTCGGGCTCAAGCTATGCAGGATTGGGCTCACTGCGAGCGCCGGCCCGCACTTCCAACCCGATCGGGTTTACCTGTCTTTCCCCCCTCGCTCACGGTGAACACCCCCTCCCAGATCGGATCGATGGCCGACGAGGAGGGGATGGGCATTCCGGCGGGGACTCCGCGGATGCCGGCAATCTGGAAGGCGTCCACCCAGACGCAACGGACCCACGCAACACCTCCCGACCAACCCCGTGAACAATCATGGCTAGATGGCTTGATAATTCTGCTCGGGGTTTTAGACTGGAAGGGAACCACCTAGTTCTCTGTCGAGGGGCTAGTGTCCAGTAGGAGCCCGCTTCGGCGGGCTTCTGCGCGTCAGGCTTTCCATTCCTTGAGCCTGTGTATCTCTCTGCCCGGCCTGCTTGTGGGGATTGACTGTAACCACGGTTATGCCCTCTTCCTCGGCCATTGCCATCGGGATTTGGAGGTAGCTGTCGTTGGTGGAGCCCAGAGCAGATCGCGAACCGGGTCAAGCTTGACTTCCCCGATGACGAGTCCAGGTGGATCAGCCGCGAGGCCGTCTATCAGGTGCTCTGCGTCGAGGGACGTGGCGCGTTGAAGCGGGAGCTGGTCTTGTGTCTGCGCACCGGCCGTGCGTTGCGAGCGCCGAGGGAGCGGTCCCGCCGCGGGGCGTGGGCCCATGTCGCTCCCGAGGCGCTGATCGGCGAGCGGCCGGCCGAGGCCGGGGACCGTGCTGTCCCCGGCCGCTGGGAGGGCGATCTGTTGATCGGGCTAGAACGCTCCGCGATCGGCGCCGTTGTCGAGCGCACGACACGGCTCACGATCACCGCCGCCTTCCGCTGCACCCAACGCCTCGCAGCCCGCCACACCCCCGCAGCCCAATACCTCAGAACCGGACACCACACCCCCGCCAACCCACCGCACTGCGGCAGGCGGCGGTGGCGTGTCCGACGCAGTCGATCGGCAACAGCGACCAGGTTCGCCCACCGCCTGGCGTGTTCCCCTCTTCGGTGTCGGGGTCGGATGCTGCGACTCAAAGGGCGGTCGGTGGCCCATGTGGCCCGGGAGCTGGGTGTGGACGAGGGTACGCTTGGCAGCGCTGACCGCGCTGTTTTAGTCGCCTCGGGCTGAGCCGGCGCTCAGGGACCCAGGGTCGTGGCAGGGATGACTGCGATTCCGTCGGGCAACTCGACCCCGATGCCGGTCGCAGTGATGACGGCCAGCTTGATGGGGTCTCCCATTCGATTGGTGTCGACCCGATCTCTCAGCAGACGAAGCGATTCGATTCCTTCCGTGACCCCTTCATCGCTGCCCAGTTTGACTTCGAAGGCGGCCCACTCCCCGTCGGCTCTTTCCAATATCACGTCTACTTCCAAACCGTATTCGTCCCGATAGTGAGAGAGCTTGCAGCCCTCGAGCTGCGAATAGACCCGAAGGTCGCGCACTACGAGCGATTCAAACAGGAAGCCGAAGAACTCCAAGTCAGCCCGCAGCCGGGCGCTGTTTGTCCGCAGGAAGGTCGATCATTTCAGGAATCTGCACGCCGGGGCT
>JAPYOG010000060.1 GCA_028278785.1 Candidatus Poriferisocius anaerobius
GTACACGGGGAGACCGAGGTGAGCGTGCGCCCCTATGACGCCCGCCGCTTCGGGTTCGTGCCGCCCGACGACGCGCCGCGCTATGGGCGCATCAAGGGTGCTGAAGACTACGAGTACCGCCATCAGACGCCGGTGCCGGGGCTGGAGCGTCCCGAGTTGCGCCCCTACCGGGTGAATCCGCTGCACCAGCGGTTTTCCGACAAAGGCGCGGTGTTCACCCAGGTGTACGGGTGGGAGCGGCCCAAATGGTTTCCCGGAGCGGCCGGGCTGGTCCAGCAGGACGTGGTGGCGTTCCGCCACACCGACTGGTTCCCGGTGGCCGCCCAGGAGTGCCGCGCGGTACGGGAGCGGGTCGGCATCCTGGACAGCACCGCCTTCGCCAAATTCGACCTCATCGGCCCCGACGCCGCCGCGGTGCTGGACCGGCTCACCACCAACACGCTGCCGCCGGTGGGGCGGATCGCCCTCAGCTATTTCCTCACCCCCACCGGGCGGATCGAGGGCGAGGCCACCATCACCCGGTTGGGCGACGACCACTTCTATCTGGTGTCGGCGGCCGTGGGGGAGCAGAAGGACCGGGAACACTTCGAGACCCACTGGCCAGCAGGCGCCCGAGCCGAGCTGAGGGTGCGATCGGAGGACTTCGGCGTGCTGGCCGTGGCGGGGCCCCGGGCCCGGCAGCTGCTGGCCCGGTGTACCGACGCCAACCTGGGCAATGAGGCATTCCGCTGGCTCAGCGCCCAGAACATCACCGTGGCGGGAGTGGATGTGCGGGCCCTTCGGGTGGGCTTTGTCGGCGAGCTGGGCTGGGAATTGCACGCCCCGGTGGCCCATCTGGGCATCCTGTACGACGCGTTGTGGGAGGCAGGCCGAGAATTGGGGGTGGCCAACGTGGGCAATCATGCGCTCGACTCGCTGCGCATGGAGAAGCAGTACATGGTGAGCCGCGACCTCACCCACGACGTCGGGCCCGACGAAGCCGGGCTCCACCGCTTCGTCAAGCTCGACAAGGGGCCTTTCGTGGGCCGGGACGCCCTGGCCGCCCGGCGGGAGCGGGTCCAGTCGGGGCGCCACCCCTATCGATGGAAGCTGGCCTATTTGGCCATCGACACTGACGATGCCGATGTCCACGGCAGCGACGGGGTGTATGCCGACGGCGAGCCGGTGGGACTGATCACCACCGGCGCCTACGGCCACACCGTGGGCGAGGGCTTGGGCTTTGCTTATCTGGCCCCCGAGCACGCCGAGGCCGACACCGAATTGCAGGTGCGAGTGGTGGGCGAACTCCGCCCGGCGCGGGTGCTGGGCGAGCCGGTCTACGATCCTGCCGGCGCCCGATTGCGGATGTAGTCCAGAAAGGAGGGCGCTGTGTCCACCCCCCACACCGCCCGTCGCCGCTACCAGGCATACGCCGGGTTCGTCACCACGCCCCGGTATTTCGACGACAGCCCCCAGCAATTCCTGCAAGTGGCCCCGCCAGGCACGGGAGTGCTCCAACGGGTGCTCCACATCCCCGACTATGAGTGGGGGCTCGACGAGCGGGCCGCCAACTTCGAGCTCCTGAGCGAGGCCACCGCGTGCCTGGCCCAGTCGCACTGCCAAGTGATCGGGCAGGTGGGCACGAATTGGGTACACTGCTCGGGCACAACCGGCCCAGACGAGATCGACGCGTTCTGCCGACGGCTGTTTGAGGAGACCGGCGTGCGATTTCTCATGGCCGGACAATGCCTGGTGGAGGCACTGCGGGCTATCGGGGCCACCACCATCACCGTGGCGAACGGCTATTTCCGCCCCGACTGGTCGGCGGGGATCAACCGCTATCTGGAAGCGGCGGGGTTCGAGATCATTTGGGCGGGCGATCTGATCGACCAGGGGTTGGTGGCCGACCACGACGAGAAGCTGTCCATAGAGGCCGCCACCCTGTGGGACTATCCCGACCACCTGATGATCGCCGCCGCGGTGGGCGCCCACCGGCAGGCCCCCGAGGCCGATGCCATTGTCCAGACCGGGGCCGGCTTCAGGATGCTCCAGGTGGCTGGAGCGGTAGAGGAGCGCACCGGCACTCCGGTGGTGGCGTCGGATATAGCCCTCTACTGGGCCATGCTGTCGGATCTGGGCTTGTCGGCCGCGCCGCGGCACGGCTCGCTTCTGTCCATGCTGGAAGGAAGGGGGCGGGTATGACCAGCGGCCGAAAGATCCTGGCCCTGTGGGCTGTTCCCCGGTCTACGTCCACTGCGTTCGAGTGGATGATGCGGATGCGGGGCGACATGACCTGCTTCCACGAGCCGTTCGGAGAGGTGTGGTACCAGGGCGAGTCGCCGGACTGGCCCCGCCTCCAGCCCGACAGCGTGCGAACCCCCGGCCTCACCTACCAGTCGGCTTGGGCCGCCCTGAGGGCCGCGGCGGCCGACGGCCCGGTGTTCGTCAAGGACTTCCCCCTCTATCTGGATGCCCTGTGGAGCGACGACTTCTTCGACTGCTTCACCCACAGCTTCATCATCCGCGACCCGGCCAAGACCCTCGCCTCCATGTACAGGCACTGGCCTGACTTCCACATAAAAGAGACCGGCTTCGCCGAGCAGCGGGCCCTGTTCGATCATCTGGCCTCCAAATC
>JAPYOG010000061.1 GCA_028278785.1 Candidatus Poriferisocius anaerobius
GGGACAGGAGTCAAATTCGTCAATCCCTACGAGATGCTGCGGGCAGAGAGAGCACGATTCGTCTTGGGAGGGTGAACTCCACCGGTGGAGTTCACCCTCTCCTTCGCCATACCTGCACGCCATCCTCAGCGCTGTCTGAACTCCCTTAGGGCCAGCGATGTGCCGCAACACACCCCACGATGCACAGCTAGAGGTCGAATGGGATGAGCACCACGACCACGGTGGCGTCGCAGTCTCGGAGCACCTGCTCCACACGGTGGCCCAAAAACGGGCGGTCTCTAACCCGGCGGAGGCTGGCGCCCATTACCACCAGATCGGCCTCAATGTCTCGCGCCAGCTTCAATATCTCATCGGCCGGCGAGGCGCCGTCCATGACTACCGTGCGGGTTGTCGCCCCCAGCTCAATGGCGAGCATCTCGGCTTGGGTCACCATCTCCACCCCCACGATGGAACCGCTGCGGGCAGTCATCCGGCGGCTGAGCAGCGACGGCAGCACGGCGGGGTCGCTCCTGACGGTGTTGACGTGGGTGAGGTGCAGTTCGGTGCCGAGCTGGGCGCTGAGGTTGAAGGCCACCTCCTGGGCGGCCCGCGACACCGGACTTCCGGTCACCGGCACCACCGCCCGGCTGTATGCCCCCGGCAGAGGCCGGTCCAGGTTTCTCGCCCGGCGCACCACCACCACAGGGATGGGGCTCTCCGACAAGACCCCGTCCACCAGAGGCGAGAGCACCTGCATGGTGTCGGCGTAGTCCTGAGCACCCAGCCCGATGACGCCGAACCCCAGCCGGCTCTCATCGATGATGGCCCGAACCGGGTCTTCTCCGCGCACCCGCCGGTGCTCCAATGCCCGGTCGTGAAGCACGTTGCGCAGCGGCGTGATGTCCACCTCGGCGCCTCGGCCGCCCACCGTGAGCACCGTGGCATGGGCCTCGACCGGCCAGGCGAAGTGCAGAACCTGCGCCGCGGCGATGGATTCCGGGCCGCCCCGGCTGGGCAGCAGCAGACGGGAGGTGCGCACCACCAGATTGCGGCTCAGCGCCTGCTCCCGCCCCAGCCGCTCCTGCTCATCGGGAGTTCCCTGCCAGTTGTTCACCACCCCCCGAAGCGTGGCCGAGGCGAACAGGGAGGTGAGCACCGGCACCAGCACGATCACCGCGAAGGCGGTGGGGCTGAACACCCCGACGCTCAGCCCTACCGTGGCGATCACAATCTCCAGCGTCCCCCGGGCGTTCAGCCCCGCGCCCAGGGCCAGTCCCGCCCGGTGGGTGCGGCCGGCGAGGCGGGCGCCGCCGTAGGCCCCGGCAAACTTGAAGACGATCGCCACCGCGAGCAAAACCAAAGCCCACCGAAGGGCCTCGGCGTCGTTCAACAAGCGCAGATCCACCTGCAAGCCGGCGGTGGCGAAGAACACCGGGGCAAACAAGGCGTTGGTCATGCCCTCCAGGTGGTGGAGAACATGGTCGTGCTGGAACCGGGACCGGTGCAGCACCACGCCGGCCACAAACGCCCCCAACACCGCTTCCACCCCCAGCCACTCGGTGGCCACTCCGAATCCCAGCATGGTCACCATGGCCACGGCCAGCGCCGCGGCCAGGCTGCCCCCGGTGCGCCGAACTTGCCGCAACAGCAGGTCCACCAGCCTCTGGCCCGCTGTCAGCGCCAACACCCCGAAGGCCGCAATCCCTCCCAGAGTGGCCAGCACCTGCCCAGCCGACACCCCGCCCGAGGTGGCCAGGCCGGTGAACACGCCCAGCATGATCCAGCCGACCACATCGTTGGCCATGCCCGCAGCCACCGTGATCTGGCCGAAATCCCGGCGCATCAGCCCCAGCTCGCTCAGGATCTTGGCAACCACCGCCAGAGACGACACAGCGAGCGCCAACGCCACGAAAAGCATGAACGTGAGCCGCTCGGCATCCTCGCCCAGGAACAGAGGCGGCAGCAGCAGCCCCACCACGATGCCGCCGATCAGCGGCACCACCAGGCTGCCCGCTGTGACCAGCAGCGCAGACCGCCCCAGCTTGGTGATGAGCCCCAAGTCGGTCTCGAACCCGGTCACCACCAGCAGCAGAGCCACCCCCACCCAGCTGACCCCTGCCAGCAGACTCCATTGCACTCCCTGGCCGATCTCCGGCAAGAACCACTCGAAGCCCGACTTCCACACCACACCGAACACCGACGGCCCCAGCACCAGCCCGGCCAGCAGCGCCCCCACCACCGAGGGCATCCCCACTCTTCTCATCACCAGGCCGAAAAGGTGGGAGACGCCCACCAGCACCAGGATGTTCACCCAGAAGACCAGCAGGTCATGGCCGTGGCCCGCGGGATCAGCCGCGGCCAGTGCCGACCACGCCCCCGTCATGCCCTGCACACCCAGACCGCCGAACACATCCTCATGCCCCGAACACCCAGACCGCCGAACACATCCTCATGCGCCCCTGCCGGGGGCGGCGGCTTCGTTCCAGTCGAAATCCACCACTACCGGGGCGTGATCCGACGGCTTCTCCCCTTTGCGGGCGTTGCGGTCCATGAGCGCTGTGGACACCCGCTGAGCCAGCGGCTCGGTGGCCATCACCATGTCGATGCGCATCCCCTGGCGCTTGTGGAACCGGCCCGCCTGGTAGTCCCAGAAGGTGTACAGGCCCTCGTCGGGCCACCGGCGGCGGAACACGTCCACCAGGCCCCAGTCGACCAGCGATTCGAATGCCCGGCGCTCGGGCCCGCTCACATGGGTGAGCCCCTCGAAAGCGGCCATGTCCCAAACGTCGTTGTCGGCCGGGGCCACGTTGAAGTCTCCGGCCACCACCACCGGCTCGTCTGCGCCGGCGTTGGCTTCCAGATGGGAGCGGAGCCGGCCCAGCCAGTCCAGCTTGTAGCGGTAGTGGTCGTGTCCCAGCTCCCGCCCGTTGGGGACATAGGCGCTGGCCACGCGCACGCCACCGCAGGTGGCCCACAAGATGCGGGCGTCGGGGTCGGCCCCGCGTCCGTCGGCGAACCCGCTTTGGGGGTCGGCCAGCCCCACCCGGCTCAAAATGGCCACCCCGTTCCACCTCCCCTGGCCGTGGTGGACCCACTCATAGCCCACCGACTCGAAAGCCAGGCCGGGAAAAGCCTCGTCGGCCAGCTTGGTCTCCTG
>JAPYOG010000062.1 GCA_028278785.1 Candidatus Poriferisocius anaerobius
CCGGACGCCCATGAGCCTCGCCATCGACGCCTGCCGGGAGGCGGTGGCCGACGCCGGGCTGGCGATGGACGACATCGACGGCCTGTCCACCTATCCCGGAGGCGCCGGCAAGGACGGAGGCCTCTCCGAGGGCGGCGTGTATGCGATGGCCGACGCCCTGGGCATCGCCCCGACTTGGTTCTGCGGCACCCCGGAGACGCCCGGCCAGAGCGGAGCGGTGGTGAACGCCATGCTGGCGGTGGCGGCGGGCCTGTGCCGCCATGTGCTCTGCTTCCGCACCGTTTGGGAGACAACGGCCATCGCCTGGGGGTATCGCCAGAACACCGGGGTGGATGCGGAATCCCGGGTCTCGGGGGAGATGGAGTGGCGGCTGCCCTTCGGCGCCATGTCGGCGGGCAATTGGATCGCGCTGATGGCCAGCCACTACTTCCACCGCTTCGGCGCCACCCGCGAGCAGCTTGGATGGATCCCGGTGACCGCCCGAGCCGGGGCGGCCCACAACCCGGTGGCCGTGTACCAGGCGCCGATGACCATCGACGACTACCTGAGCGCCCGCATGATCACCACCCCGTTCGGCCTGTTCGACTGCGATGTGCCCTGCGACGGATCCACAGCCCTTGTGGTGTCGGCGCGCGACGCCGCCTACGACGGGCCCAACCGCCCGATGCTGGTGGAGGCGGTGGGCACGCAGATGAGGGAGCGGATGTCGTGGGACCAGGGCACGCTCTTGCACGAGCCCATGGTGGACGGCCCGTCGAAGCAGCTCTGGAGCCGCACCGACCTCAAACCGGCGGATGTGGACGTGGCATTGGTGTACGACGGGTTCAGCTTCAACGCTCTTTCGTGGTTGGAGGGCCTGGGGTTCTGCGGCATGGGAGAGGGGGCCGCGTTCGTGGAGGGAGGCGCCCGCATCGCCGTCGACGGGGAGATCCCGCTCAACCCCCACGGGGGCCAGCTCTCGGCCGGGCGCCTGCACGGCTACGGGCAGCTTTACGAGGCGGCGGTGCAGCTCCGGGGCATCGGCGGCGGGCGGCAGGTGGCCGGCGCCGAGGTGGCGGCGGTGAGCACCGGCGGCGGACATCCGGGCGGCACCTTCCTGTTCGTCCGGGGCTGACCAAGTCTGCTAGAAGAGGGCAATGTCTGCATACATCGTCGTCAACTATCAAATCGACAACCCCGAGCTCTATCAGGAATACGTGCGGGAAGCGACCGCTTTGGACATGGGCGAGGGGGGCGAGATACTTGTGTTCGAAACCGAGTCCGAGGTGCTCGAAGGCGACACCGCCGGGCATCAGACGGTGGTAATCAAGTTCGACTCCAAGGAGAAGGCCCTCGAGGCGTGGGAGGACGAGGGCTACCGGGGTGTGGTGGGCAAGCGCCACGACGCCACAAGCCGTCATTTCGCGGTGCTGGTCGATGGTGTCGGCGACTGACCGGCGACTGACTGGCGACTGACTATGGGTGACTATGGGCCTTGATGCGGCGCCTGCCGAGAGGCCTCATCGCTTTGCTGGTCGGCGTTTCGCTGCTGGGCGCAGCCTGCGCCGGCGGCCCTGGCGCCGGCCTCGGAACTGCCGGTCCAGCCCAGCCTGAGAGCCCAGCGCAGCCTGGGAGCGCGGGGCTTCCCGGCGCGTCGCAGCTTCTGGCCGATGCCGACGAGCTGGTGATCGGCGTGGTGCTGCCGGAGACCGGCTTGCTCAACTACATGTATCCTCCCATGTCCACCGGCGTCGGCTTGGCGGTGGCCGACATCGAAGCTGCCGGCGGGAAAGTGCGGATCATCGAGGGCGACTCCGGCACCGACCCGGATCTCGCCCCCGAGACGGTCAGCCGGCTGCTCGGCGAGGGGGCCCATGTCATCGTCGGGGCGGCGGCGTCGGGGGTGTCGCAGTCGTTCATCCAAACCCTGTACGAGACCGAGGTGGCCCAGTGCTCGGGGTCGAACACGTCGCCTTCGTACAGCACCCAGTCCAACGCCGAGTATTTCTTCCGCACGGTCACCACCGCCGCGGCCGACGCCCCCATCATGGCCGGCACAATTGCCCGGGGCGGGGGCACCAACGTGGCCATCCTGGCCCGGGCCGACGACTGGGGGCAGTCTCTGGCCGCTCTTTTGCACGAGAGGCTGGCCGAGCTGGACGTGGCCTCCGAGGTGGTGGCCTTCTCCCAGGATGCTGCGAACTTCGAAGACCTCGTCTTGTCGGTGGAGCAGATGGGGGCCGACACCGTGGTGGTGCTGGCCTTCGCCGAGGGGCTCCAGATACTTCGCCGGCTGCTGGAAGCGGGCGTGCCTCCCAGCGTGATCCACGGCGGCCCCGGCCTGTACGACATCGGGCTTGCGTCCAAGGTGAGCCCCGGAAATCCCGACCACCTGGACGGGCTCACGGTGTACGGCGCGTCGGGCGGCGACCGCTTCAACGAGCGGCTGGGGCAGACCGTTGGGGGCAACATCGTGTTCGGAGGCCAGTATTACGACTGCGTGGTGGTGCTGGCTTTGGCCGCGCTGGCGGCAGGAACCCACAGCGGCCCCGAGCTGGTCTCCGCGGTGCCCGGCGTCACCCGCGACGGACGCAAATGCACCTCGTTCGGGCAGTGCGCGGCGCTGCTGGCCGAAGGGGTCGACATCGACTACGACGGCGCTTCCGGACCGCTGGAGCTAAACGACGTCGGCGACACCACCGTCGGGCGCTACGCCGTTGCGGAGGTTCGCGGCGGCGCGCTCGAGGTGGTCGAAATCGCAGATGTGGTGATGGGCTCGTAGGATCGGGCTCGTAGAATCGGCGGCGATGAGCCATCTTGGGAAAGGGTCTGTCGAGCCGGTCGAGCCGTCGGCGGGGATCGGCGTGGTCCACCTCTTCGGCAGGCTCGCCCCCGAGGGCGACCCCGGAGCGATCGCCGCGGCGGCGAGCGAAGCCGAGGCGGATGGCGTGCAGGTGGTGGCGGCGGCCGTCCTGGGCCACAAGGCCGACATCGCCGTCATGGCCCTCCATCCCGACCTGTGGCGGCTGCGGGATCTCCAGACCGGGCTGCGCCGGGGCGGGCTCCACATCGTGGACTCCTACGTCTCGCTCACCGAGCTGTCGGAGTACGCCGCCGGGCTTCCTGAAGAGACCAGGCAGGCCCGGCTGTATCCCCGGCTCCCCCCCGAGGGCAAGCCGGCTTGGTGCTTCTATCCGATGTCCAAGCGCCGCAATC
Source organism: Candidatus Poriferisocius anaerobius (assembly GCA_028278785.1). GTDB lineage: Bacteria > Actinomycetota > Acidimicrobiia > Acidimicrobiales > Bin134 > Poriferisocius > Poriferisocius anaerobius. Next base: position 3,196 of record JAPYOG010000062.1, read on the forward strand.
CCGAGCAGAACTGGTACGAGCTGCCGTTCGACCGCCGCCGGGAGCTGATGTACGAGCACGGGGCCACCGGCCGCACGTTCGCCGGCCGGGTTGTGCAGCTCATCACCGGTTCCACCGGGATCGACGACTATGAGTGGGGGGTGACCCTGTTCTGCGAGCACCCCGACGACCTCAAAGAGGTGGTGTACACAATGCGCTACGACGAGGCGTCGGCCCGCTACGGTGAGTTCGGCCCCTTCTACTTTGGTATGGTTGCGCCCATTGGCTCGGTGCTGGACCGGCTCTCGTGATGGATTTTGGCTAGGTGCTTGCAATGAACAAGACGCGCTTATTTTGGGCAGCAGCGATGGCCGCTCTGATCGCCGCTGGGTGCGGCGGCGACAGTGGCGACGGCGACAGCGGCGATGCTGCTCCGCTGGTGGAAACGGCCGAGCCCTCAGCATCGGAACCGATGTCCGGAGACTCCGAGCTGGTGATCGGTGAAGTGCTGCCCGAGACCGGTTCGCTGGCTTTTCTGGCCTCGCCGATGATCGAGGGCGTTAGCCTGGCCGTTCAGGACATCTTGGACGCGGGCGGGAACGTGCGGCTCTTGACCGGTGATACCGCCACAGATCCCGATGTCGCCCCCGAGACGGTCAGTCGGCTGCTCGGCGAGGGGGCTCATGTCATCGTCGGGGCGGCGGCGTCGGGGGTGTCGCAGTCGTTCATCCAGACCCTCTATGACGCCCAGATTCCCCAGTGCTCCCCGTCCAACACCTCGCCGTCGTTCTCCACCCAGGCGAACGCGGCCTTTTATTTCCGCACTGTGCCGCCCGATCAGGCGGTGTCGCCCATTCTGGCCGGCCTCGTGGCGGCTGACGGGGCCACCAACGTCGCCATTCCCGCCCGGGCCGACGATTGGGGCAACGCCCTGTCCACCCTGCTGGTGGAAAGCCTCGCGGAGCTGGGGGTGGGCGCCCAGATCTTCTCCTACGACGAGGATGCCACGAGCTACGACGCCACGGTGGCGGCCATCGAGGGCATGGGCGCCGATGCCGTGGTTCTGGTCACCTTCGCCGAGGGCGCCCAGATCATCCGGGGAATGCTTGAGGCAGGCATCCCGCCTGGGGTGATGTACGCCAGCGATGGCATCTATGACCGGAATCTGGCAACCACTGTGGATCCCTCCAATCCCAATGTGCTCGACGGCTTCGTGGCGGTGACCGCAGGGGGCGGCGACGAGTTCAGCCAGCGCCTGGTCGCCCGGACAGGCGGCGATGTGGCCTACGGGGGCCAGGCTTACGACTGCACGGTGGTGCTGGCGCTGGCCGCGCTGGCCGCCGGCGCCACCGCGGGCTCCGAGATAATCGAGCAGGTTCCGGCGGTGACCCGCGGCGGCCAGAAGTGCTTCTCCTATGCCGAGTGCGCCGGCCTGATAGCCGAGGGCGCCGACATCGACTACGACGGCGTCTCCGGCCCGCTGGAGCTCGACGATGTGGGCGACCCCACATTCGGCCGCTATCTCATCGCCGAGTTCATAGACGGCGAGCTGACCGTGACCGGCAGCCAGGATGTGGACCTGGCCGCTCTGGGCTGAGCCGGGTGGGCTGAGCCAGGTGGGCTGAGCCGGGTGGCACCGCTTCCCAGCGCCGCCGCCCTGGGCCGAGCGCCTACGACTTCATCAGCGTGCCCAAGTAGAGGGTGATCACTCTGGGATCGTCCAGCAACTCCTGGCCGGTGCCGGTGTGGGCGTTGGCGCCCTGGTCGAGCACATAGCCCCGGTCGCATATCTCCAGGCAGCGCCGGGCGTTCTGCTCCACCATGATCAGCGACACCTCGTGGGTGGCTATGCGGGTGATCTGCTCGAACACCTGGTCTTGATTGGCGGGGGAGAGCCCGGCGGACGGCTCGTCTAGGAGCACGATCCGGGGATCCATCATGAGCGCCCGCCCGATGGCCACCATCTGGCGCTGTCCTCCCGACAACCCGTCGGCCCTCTGGTGGCGCCGGTCGGCGAGCAGAGGGAAAAGCTCGGCGACAACCTCGAAGCGCTGGGCAAACAAAGCGGGATTCTGGAACACCCCCATTTCCAGGTTCTCCTGTATGGACAGGCGGGGGAAGACGTTTTCGGTCTGGGGCACAAATCCGATGCCCCGGGCGACCAGCTCGTGGGGGCGAAGCCCGGTGATGTCCTCGCCGTCGAGGCAGATGGCACCCGACCGCACCTCGACCATGCCGAACACTGCCTTCAGCAATGTGGACTTGCCCGCGCCGTTGGGGCCGATCACCCCGACGATCTCGCCGGGGAGAAGATCCAGGGAGCACCCGTTCAAGATGTTGACCCCGGGCAGGTATCCAGCCACCAAGCCGTCGGCCTCGAGCAGGGGTTTGCCCGAGGTCACAGCGCATCCCCCGCTCGCCGCCGGCCCAGGTAGGCGTCGATCACATCGTCGTCGTGGATGACCTTCCACGGAGGCCCCTCGGCGATGATCCGGCCCTGCGACAGCACCACCACCCAGTCGCTGAGGCCGGTCACCACGTCCATCGCGTGCTCGATGAACACCACGCTCATGCCCTCGTGGGCCAGAAGGGTGATGTGGCGCATGAGCGACTGGCCGAGAGCCGGGTTCACCCCGGCCATGGGCTCGTCCAGCATGATCAGCACCGGGTTGGCCATCAGCGCTCGGGCGACTTCCAGCAGCTTGCGCTGCCCTCCCGAGAGCGTGCCTGCCAGCTCGTCGCGCATGTGGGCCAGGTTGAAGCGCTCGAGCAGCTCCTCGGCCCGCCCGGTGTTCTCGCGCTCCTGATCCCGCCAGCGCCACCGGAACGGGGCCGTCCACAACCTCTCTCCGGCCTGGCCGGGAGCGCCCAGCAGCACGTTGTCGATCACCGTCAGCTTGGCCAGTGATTTGGTGAGCTGGAAGGTGCGGATCATGCCCTGTCGGGCAAGCTGGTCGGGGGCCGGCGCAGTGACCGCTCGGCCGTCGAACGACCAGCGGCCGCTGTCGGCCCGGTCGAACCCGCTCAGCAGGTTGAACAGGGTTGTCTTGCCCGCGCCGTTGGGGCCGATGAGGGCGGTCACCACCCCCCGCTCCACCTCGAGGTGGTCCACGTCCACCGCCCGCAGCCCGCCGAAGCTGCGGGCCAGGTTGTCCACCGTGAGGATCGGGTTGGGCTTGGGCGCCCCCGGTACCGGGGGCACGGTCAAGATCGGCTCGATCTCACCCTTGCCGGGGCCCTCGGCTGGATTCGGCGGAGGTGTCGCCGCGGGGCGCGGCGAGTCGGGGCTCGGGGTCAGCTCATCGGGCATCCAAGTGCAATTCTGTTCGATTGCCGGTCAGCCCCTGGGGCCGGAACAACATCAGCAGAACAAGGGCCAAGCCCACCATGGCTACGCTGATGATCCCCTCGGCGCCGTCGAGGAAATCAGACGCCGCGCCGGGCAGCCAGGATTCGGAGGCGAGCTGGCGCAGGAACGATTCGATCCACTCCCGCAGAAACCAGAACAGCACGGCGCCCAGCACCGGCCCCAGATAGGTTGCAGCCCCGCCCAGCAGCAGCGCGGCGTAGGCGAAGAAGGTGACCTGGGGGCGGAAACCGTTGGGGTCGGCTCCAGAGGTCTTGATGGCGTCGATCACCCCGGCCAGACCGCCGATGCCCCCGCCGATCAAAAGGGCCTGCATCTTGTAGGAGAACACGTTCTTGCCCAGGCTTCGGGCCGCATCCTCGTCCTCCCGGATGGACTTCAGCACCCGGCCCCACGGGCTGCGCACCAGCAGGAAGATTGCGAGGCTGATCAGCGCGATCAGCGCCCAGCCCACCGTGATCACCCAGAGCTGCTGGCCGGTGAACTCGAACGTGCCGATGCCGTAGCGGTCTTGGGGCCCGTCGGGATAGGGGTTGAGGTCGTAGAAGGCGCCTGCGTCGAAGCTCACGCTGAGCGGCCCTCCGGTCAGGCCGATGGCGTCGGTCGAGCCTATGAGAATCCGGATGATCTCGGCTGCGGCTATGGTGGCGATGGCGAACAGCAGCGGGTTCAGCCGCAGCGTGGGGAAGCCCAAGGCGGCGGCCAGGGCCAACGACAGGAACAGGCCGATCAACACGCCCGCCCACAGCGACCAGCCGAAGGTGGCAACCGACACGCTGGTGCCGTAGGCCCCGAGCAGGAGGAACCCGACCTGTCCGCAGTTCAGCATGCCGGTGAAGCCGAAATGGACGTTCAAGCCGATGGCGGCCAGCGCCAAGATCACAGCCTCGGGCCCGAAGGCCGCCCGGGCCGCGTTGCCGAAGATGATGTCGAAGTCCATCTAGGCCGCCTGCTTCGCCGGGACGCCCGAATTCACTTATCCCACCCGGGCCTTGATGCCGAACAAGCCCTGTGGGCGCAGGAGCAGGATGAGGATGAGCGCTGCCAGGGGGACCACGAACTTCAGCTCCGGCGAGATCCACAGCGTGCTCACCTCGGTGGCCATGCCGATGATGAGCGAGCCCGCCAGAGCGCCGTACGCGGTGCCCAGCCCTCCCAGCTCCACACCGGCAAAGATCAGAAGCAGGAGCTGGAAGCCCAAGAACGGGTCGATGTCGGTGTCGAGGCCCTGGAACACCCCTCCCAGCCCGGCCAGAGCCGCCCCCATCACCCAGACCAACAGCACCACGCGGTTTACGTCGATGCCCGACGCGGCGGCCAGGCTGGGGTTGTCTGACACCGCCCGAGCGGCTTTGCCCAGCCGGGTTCGCTGAAGCATCAGCCCCACCGCCAGCAAGAGCACGATGATCACCGCGATGGTGACCAGCTCGCGGGGAGTGACCGACCAGGGGCCGACCTCCCAGCGCTTTTGAACCTGGAAGTCGCGATAAGACAGCGGCTCAGCCCCGAAGAACAGCTGAATCACCTGTCGCCCGAGCAGGGACAGGCCGATGGTTACCACCACAAGCTGGAACACCCCCAGCTTTCGGCGGCGCAGCGGTCGGAACAGCCCCACTTCCAACCCCGCGCCCAGCATTCCGCACACGGCCAAGGTGAGGGCCGCGGCCACCACCAGGTTGAGGCTGCCCCAGGCGCTGTTGAAGTACCAGGCTATTACGGCGCCGAAAGTCACCAGCTCGCCGTGGGCGAAATTGACCAGCCCGGTGGTGCCGTAGATGAGCGACAGGCCGATCGCGCACATGGCGATGATCAAGCCGAACTTCAGCCCGTTGAACACCGTCTGGGCGGCTCGTTCGCCGAACGGTGTGCCCTCGGGGGCCTCGCCCACCGCGAACACCACAGGCCGCGAAGCCCCCTCGGCCGCTGTCGCCTCGGTGGTGGGCGCGAATCCCTCGCGCAGGCTCACGCCATCGGGCAGAGTGCGCTCGTTGAGGGTGACTGCATATGTTCCGCCGCCGGGCACCTCGATCTGCCAGCGGCCGTCGGCGTCTGTGGTCGCTCGCCCGACCTCGGCACCCGACTGGTCGGCCACCGTTATCTCCACCCCGTCGACGAACTGGTCGAATCCCACCCGCAGCGTGCCCTCCAACAGGGTCGGCGAGGCACCGTCGGCCTCGCTGTCGGTTTGGGCGGTGGCGCCGCCGGTCCAAACCAGCATCAGGCAAAGCGCCAACCCAGCCAGAACAAGCCCTCTTTGCACTGTTGCCACGTTAGTTTGCGATTCTGCCCGGAATGGGGAGCCAGCGCGATGCGGGCTCGCGCTGGCCGCTGCTTTTCACCGGGCGCTGGCGAGAGGCCACAATGGGGGCGTGGGCGACTTGGAGCGGCTTCGACGCAATCTTGCCGACCTCGACCGGGTGGTGGTGGCCTTCAGCGGCGGTGCCGACTCCTCGTTTTTGGCTTGGATGGCACACGACGTGCTGGGCGAGCGCGCCCGCGCGGTGACCGCGGTGTCGCCTTCGCTGGCCGCGTCCGAGCGGGCCGAGTGCGAGCTGCTGGCCTCTGAATGGGGCTTGCGGTGGAGCGAGGTGCTCACCACCGAGATGGAACAGGCCGCGTATCTGTCCAACGACGGCGACCGCTGCTACTGGTGCAAAGACGCCCTGATGGAGGCGGTGGCCCCGCTGGCCGAAGCCACGTCATCGGTGGTGGCGTTGGGGGTGAACACCGACGATTTGGGCGATCACCGTCCGGGGCAGCGGTCGGCGGCCGAGCGAGGCGCAGTGTTTCCCCTGGTTGATGCTGGATTCTCAAAGGCCGATGTGCGGGAATGGTCGCAGCGGCTGGGTCTTCGCACCTGGGACAAGCCGGCCGCCCCCTGCTTGGCCTCGCGGATTCCCTACGGCACGCCGGTGACGCTGGGGGCGTTGGCCTCGGTGGGCGACGCGGAGGCCGCATTGCGGAAGCTGGGTTTCGGGGAGCTCAGAGTGCGCCACTATGGCGACTTGGCCCGCATAGAGGTGCCCGCTCAGCGCTTGGCCGACGTGGTGGCCCGGCGGACCGCAGTGGTCGAGGCCGTGCGCCAGGCCGGCTACCGGTACGCGACGCTGGATTTGGAAGGGCTGCGCCCAGGCAACCTGAACGCCGCGCTCACCTCGGCCGCCTCGTCGCCGATCCATGGGCCTCCCCCGGTTGCGCCGCGCTCTGAGCAGGCTGGGCGAAACCTGGCATACTGAGGGTGCCGACAGGCGCAGCAGTCGCAGACACGATGGGAGCAGCAATGGACGCCGATACTGCATGGGTTCTGGTCTCTGCCGCACTGGTCATGTTCATGGTGCCGGGCCTGGCCCTGTTCTACGGGGGCATGGTGGGCACGAAGAACGTGCTCAACATGATGAACATGAACCTGTACTGCCTGGGCGTCGTGCCCATCCTGTGGGCGGTGGCGGGCTACGGGTTCGCTTCCGGGAACTGGAGCTTTCCGCTGTTCGGGGACTTCGACGCGTTCTGGCTCAACGGTGTTGACAGCGCGGTGGACAAGCGGGAATTCGTGTTCGGCATGACCTTTGCGGCCATAACCCCGGCGCTCATCTCCGGCGCTGTGGCCGGCCGGATGAAGTTCTCCGCCTGGGCCGTCTTCGTGCCGGTGTGGTCGTTCCTGGTGTACTCGCCGGTGGTGTATTGGATCTACGGAGACGAGGGCTGGATCGCCAAGCTGCCCGCCCACGACTTCGCCGGCGGCACCGCCATCCACATCAACGCCGGTGCGGCCGCTCTGGCCGTGGTCATGGTGCTCGGGCCCCGCAAGGGCTGGCCCCGCGATGTGGACTTCCCCCACAGCCTGCCCCTGGTGCTTTTGGGCGCGGGCATCTTGTGGTTCGGCTGGTTCGGGTTCAACGCCGGGTCGTCCCTGGCTGCTGATCTCACTGCCTCGCATGCTTTCTTGACCACCTTCTTGGCCGCTGCGGCCGGGCTGTGCTCGTGGGTGGTGGCGGAGACGGTCAAAGACGGCAAGCCCACCGCGTTGGGCATGGCCTCGGGCATCGTGGCCGGACTGGTGGCCATCACCCCGGCGGCCGGTTTCGTGGGGGCCATGTCGTCCATCGTGATCGGCGCTCTGGCCGGCGTTGCGTGCTTTTTGGCCATAGGGCTGAAGCTGCGCTACCGCTACGACGACAGCCTCGACGTGGTGGGCATCCACATGTTCGGCGGCATCATCGGCGGGGTGCTGATCGGGTTCTTCGCC
>JAPYOG010000063.1 GCA_028278785.1 Candidatus Poriferisocius anaerobius
CTGCTCATGATCACCGCGTCCGCCGGAGTGGACAGCGCCAGTTGCGAGCCGGCATTGAACCCGAACCAGCCGAGCCAAAGGATCAAGACCCCCAGGGTCACCACGAGCACGTTGGACGGCGGCGTGGCCTTCACGCTGCCGTCGGATCGGAACTTGCCGCGGCGGGGCCCGACGACGAGCAGCGCGGCCAGCGCAGCGCTCCCGCCCACGGTGTGAACGGCCGTGGCCCCGGCGAAGTCCTGGAAGCCCTGATCGCTGAGCCATCCGCCGCCCCACGACCAGGAGCCGGCGATCGGGTAGATGAACGCGGTGAGAACGAGCGTGAACGCCCAGAACGCCCAGAGCTTGACCCGTTCGAGGATGGCGCCGGAGACGATCGACGCGGTGGTGGCCACGAAGAGCATCTGGAAGAGCCAGGCCGACATTGTGGAGTGTCCGTTGCCGAGAACCTCCGCCATGCGTCCTGTCGCACCCTCGAACAGCAGCACCTCCGCGTCGGTGGGGCCGTAGAGGAACTCGAGCGTGCCGACGACCTCGCCGACGCCGACGTACATGAGGTTGTAGCCCACGAAATAGTACGCGAGCCCGGCGATCGAGAAGATGCCCACGTTCTTGAGGCAGATCATCGAGGCGTTCTTGGTGCGGACCGAGCCCGACTCGAGCATCGTGAATCCGGCACACATCCACATCACCAGTGCCCCCCACACCAGGAACGAGAACGTGCTCAAGATGAACTGGATGTCCTCGTAGGAGGCCGGCGGGACGGCGTCGGGCTGCGCCGCGTGGGCAACGCCGGGCGCGGCCGCCCACAAGCCGGCCATCAGCAACGCCGCCAGCCCCAACTTGATGATCGGGCTACGGTCTGCGCTCATTAGATCGACTCCCCTTGCGGCGCCTCAAACGGCGACATGCTATCGACCTCTTGTCGAGTGGCCATGTCGAATACGAGTCCGCGAACACGAGTCCGCGAATTGAACCCTTGGCTGCTTGACTCACGATGACGCCCAGCGTTGCAGCGCAGTGGCTGCGCCGACCCGTTCCGCGTTCGGTCACTCCCCGCTCAACCACACTCGGAACGCCTTGAACTAACCGACACGATGCCGACCGGTTCCATGGGGGTGGAAGAACTCCCATGAAGAGGGCTCCCTCTCAAGGCCTTGATCGGCTTGGACGCAACGGGGGTGTTCTGATGAATCTTCGACTTGCGTGCGAGGCGCGACCGCCTCTAGCGTAACTTTTCTTGGGTTTCAATGGTGATCGAAGCTGTGGCTGTCTCTGACGAGAACAATCCCCTCCCGAGACCGCCATCGGCATCGGCATCGAACATCAGAGAACCTCAAAGGGGAAAGCCGTCCTGCTGCGCCGCAACTTGTCCGCCCATTCTTGGGATCGCTCGTGCAGCAGGGCGGCTTATCCCCTCCACCCTTGTTGACGGATCGCAGCTCAGACCAATGCCGCGTATCCTGCTTATAGTTGCATCCAGCGCGTCCAACGCAATGGAGGGATTGATCTCCTACCGGTCCCCAAGGTGCAACAGGGAGCGGATTTCGCCGCGTGATGTGTCATGCTCGTCACTGGGCTGCTTCTCGGGTTGATTGGCCCACCAATTTAGCGGCGCGGCGGGCTCTGCTGAGATCGACTAGGTGGCAGGACGTAACTCTGGCGTCGGATCGTCTGCGGAGATAGAGGTCGGAGCGGTGGGCCCCTCCCTGCCGGCAAACTTGGCTTCGGCGCTTCCTCGCATCCTGTAGAGCATCCGTTGGTGGCGCGCAGCCCTCCGTGCTTCTCGTGACTCTTTACCGCGTCGGCTCCTCCGACATGGTGGCTCCCCCCGGAACGGGCTGGGTGTCGATGCCGTTTCCAACACGAAGCAATCCGACCGAGGGGAGCCATGCTGGCCACCCAGCTCGAAAACCGGATTGCTAATGGGCTACGGCGAGCCCGTGTTGGAAACGGCGGTGTTAGGATATCAGAGAGCCTGGGGTGCGGTTCAGCCTTACTGCTCCGCCACCCCTCCTAGGGATTGACCCGTCGGGGTTGGGCCGCCTCCGGGCTACCAGAAGAAGGACGTGGGGTCAAGCCCATCTGCACGGTCCCCAACGCCGCCGAACATGGCTGGCGAACCGGCAGTACCTGGGCTCGACCCCACGATCTAGTCGAGGTTGGGGTCCTCGTTGATGGCCTCGTCCAGCAGGTCATCAAGCTTGCACCGTTCGTCGGCAAAAAGTCCTCTAGCCAGCTCTTCAAGTCGGCTTTGAGGGACCGGTATCAGATCTCCGACAGGTTCCTTCGTGGTATCGGTTTTGGGATCTCCCATACTCCAGGGTACACCGGGCGGGTATGAGATTGAAACAGATTGTTTAGTCGGCGATGAGTTCGTCGTAAGGGAGCGCGCAGCCCACCATGTCTCAGAAGGTATCATCCATGCGCCTTAGCAGGGGTATATGCTGACGAAACTTGTTCAGAAACTAACTCATTGACATGCTGTTGTAAGTGCTTATAGGATATAGAATATGCCTTTGTGTGTGCCCGCTTCAACACCGCCCAGAAGCTCTCAATGGGTGACCACTTACGTGTGTAGCCATGGCGTGAACTGACCGGACCGATGATGGCGAAGCGACCGAACTGTCCGGCCTGGTTCTTGACGCGGACCCGGTATTCGTACTCGACTCCGGGCTGCACGTTGTTGTCGGTGAAGTTGGTGTCGGGTAGGTCGTCGGCGACAACGCGCCATGGTCTGCCGAACGTGCTGCGCTGTACTTGGTAGCGGAATCGCGGCTTGCCGTTGCCGGCACGTTCGCCTAGCCTCTGTGCTGTCATGACGTAGGTTCCCTTCTCTCTGATGGGGTAGTGGATCGCTGGCAGCCGGGATTACGAGTCCCGGCTGCTTCGCGCTTGGGATCGAGGCTGCGGCCCGCGGCCTCATCTGTGGGCGACTGGTCGCGTTTGCCGGGTTGGCCTCTGTCTTCTACGGTGTCGGTCGCCGTGAACGTCGTGGGGGCCTGCCGCTCCCGTGATGCACTCGAACATGTTTGCGGACCGCAGGGGTTCCCGAGGCTCCCTTTGGTTCGGGTGCACGGCGTTCACGGCAAGAACCCCAGTCCGCACCGAGGGGAGCCACCATGTCCCGAACCGCTGCTGTTGCGCTGGCGGTGCTGGTGGCAGGCTGCGTTACCACCGCCTGCGGTGACCGTCGCGACGGAAATGTCTACGACCACGACAGCACCGACCGTCGCCACGGAGTCCACCACCACTAGCGCCACGACAACGACGACGACAGTGCCGACGTGCGAACTGGGGACTGCGCTGGATGCTGTGTGGATGATCGAGACCGGTGACGGACACGGCACGGCCTTCCACATCGGAGATGGCGAGTGGATCACCGCCGCGCACGTTGTCGGGCACGTAGAGACGGTGTTGCTTCGCCATGGAGCCGACGAGATCGAAGCCACGGTGGTGGGCATCGATCACGACACCGATGTCGCCGTGCTGGGTGCGGCCATCGAAGCGCCGAACGTGCTGCTGGCGCTGGATGCGGTGGGAGTCGGAGCGGATGTGCTGGCCGCGGGCTATCCGCTGTATGGCGAGTCCGAACCGTCAGTGACCCGCGGCGTCGTCTCACGCCTCGAACGAGACATCTTCTTGGGGGAACTGCTGCTGACCGACACCGCCATGAACCCCGGCAACAGCGGCGGTCCGCTGTTCACCGAGTGCGGAACTGTTGCGGGCATGGTGGTGCAGAAGATCGTCGATGTGGACGTGGAAGGCATCGGCTACGCCGTTACTGCATCCGAACTGACATCGCAGATGCCGAGACTGCGCAGCGGATACCGCACCGTCATTGACGAACCCGAACCTGTCAGCGTCGTTCCCGCGACCACGGTTCCCGTTCAGGGCTGGTACATCAACTATGTGGACGGCATCCCGTATGCACAGGCCGACGCCTTGGTCTGGGATGGACCACAAACCACTCCAAGTTCGCCGCCACAGTTGTGGGTCAGTTGCCTGGATACTCGCAAATGGCTGCTGTATTGGCCCCACGCCGACATCTACAC
>JAPYOG010000064.1 GCA_028278785.1 Candidatus Poriferisocius anaerobius
CTGGCACACTCAGGGGTCGGGCAAGTCTTTGTCGATGCTTTGGTTCGCCCAGAAAGTGCTGCGCCAAGAGCCGGGGAACTGGACGTTTGTGATGGTCACCGACCGGGCCGAGCTCGACGATCAGCTCTATGGGGATTTCGCTGATTGCGGGGTGATCACCGCCGGCCAGCGGGTCCACGCCGACACGTCGGCGCATCTGCGCGAGCTCCTGCGACAGGACCACCGGTATGTGTTCACGCTGATCCACAAGTTCATCCCGCCCGAGCGGGGCCAGCGAATGCCGGTGCTGTCGGAGCGGGACGACATTGTGGTGATCACCGACGAGGCCCACCGCTCCCAGTACGACACGCTGGCCGCGAACATGCGCCAGGCGCTGCCCAACGCGTCGTTCATCGGGTTCACCGGCACACCGCTCATCGCCGGGGAGGAAGAGCAGACCCGGCGGGTGTTCGGCGACTACGTGTCGATCTACAACTTCCGCGACTCCATCGCCGACGGTGCCACCGTTCCCCTCTACTACGAGAACCGCATCCCCGAGCTCCAGCTCGTCAACGCCGACTTCGACGAAGAGCTCGAAGAACTCCTTGAGGCCGCCGCGCTCGACGACGCCCAGGAGAAGGCGGTGGCCCGCCAGTTCTCCCGGCAATACCAACTCATCACCCGCCCCCAGCGCCTGGAGGAGATCGCGGCGGATCTGGTCCGCCACTTCGTCAACCGGGGGTTCCGGGGCAAGGCGATGTACGTGGCCATCGACAAGGCCACCGCTGTGCGGATGTACGACATGGTGCAAGCCGAATGGGCCCGCTACCAGGCCGAGCTCGAGGCTGAACTGGCCGACGCTTCCAAAATGGCGCGCCCCCATCTGGAAGCGCTCATCGAGTTCATGGCCACCACCGACATGGCCGTGGTGGTGTCGCAGGCCCAGAACGAGCTGGCCGACATGGCCGCCGCAGGACTCGACATCGCCAAGCACCGCAAACGCATGGTCGAAGAAGACCTCGACGCCAAGTTCAAGAACCCCGACGACCCATTCCGCCTCGTGTTCGTGTGTGCCATGTGGCTCACCGGGTTCGACTCGCCGTCCACCTCCACGGTGTATCTCGACAAGCCGATGCGCAACCACGCCCTGATGCAGACCATCGCCCGAGCCAACCGGGTGTTCCCCGACAAGGACAACGGCCTCATCGTCGACTACGTGGGCGTGTTCCGGAACCTGGAGAAAGCCCTCGCCATCTACGGCGCCGACCACACCGGAACAAGCCTGGACAACGACGGACTCGAAGTCGACTCCCCCATCCGGCCCAAGACCGAGCTGATCGCCGAACTGCAAGCCGCGCTGGGCGAAGTCGGCGATTGCTGCGACAACCACGACATCGACCTCGCCGAACTGGAGGCCGCGCAGGGCTTCGAGTTCATCGCTCTGCAACAGGCCGCCGTCGAGGCGCTGCTCGTCGACGAACAGACCCGTCGCACCTACGTAGCGCTGGCCCGGCGAGCCCGAAAGACCTTCAAGGCCCTGCTGCCCGACCCCGAGGCCATGGCCGTGGCCCACAAGGTGGCAGTGATCCGCACCATCGCCTCCAAGATCGAGTCATCCACAGAGGCCCCCGACATCTCCGGGGTGATGGAGTCGGTGTCAGAACTGCTCGACCGCTCCGTGGGCGCCAAGGAGTACATCATCGGCACCGGAGGCGACGCCGACCCGCTCATCGACCTGAACCAACTCGACTTCGAACAGCTCATCCTGCGCTTCGGCGGGCGAAAGCGCACCGCCGCCAAAGCGATCCAAAGAGACATCGAAGCGCGCATCGACGAAGCCATGCGCAAGAACCCCACCCGAAGTGGCCTCGCCGAGCGGTTCCGACGCCTCATCGACGAGTACAACGCCGGAACCCACAACCTCGAGGAATTCCTCCGACGGCTCAAAGCCATCAACGACGAGCTCACCGCAGAAGAACAACGCGCCGTGAAAGAAGGCATGTCCGAAGAAGAACTCGCCATATACGACCTGCTCACCAAACCTGAGCCCGACCTCACCCGCGCTCAGGCCGTCGAGGTCAAGGTCGCCGCCAAGAAGCTGCTCGACCACATCGCAGACAAGCTGGTGCTCGACTGGAAGCGCAAACAGCAGACCCGCTCAGCCGTCAAGGTAGCCGTCCGCACAATGCTCGACAACGAACTCCCCGACATATACGAACTGGAACTCTTCGACCGCAAAGCCAACGCCGTCTACGAACACATCTACACCAGCTACCACAACAACGGCACCAGCATCTACGACACACCCAGCCCCTGATCCGCGAGCACGGCTGACCCGGCAATGGACCCGCTCTCGGGATTGCCCATGCCTTCGCATTGTCCAAGAAGGAACGGGAGCATAAGCAGCAAAACAAGCCCTGCTGCTACCGATGCTGCTGCCTTGGCGTGCGCCACCTGGTAGCCGCCGCGCTTGCGGTACCAATTGCGGACCGACACGTCTTTTCGTTGAATGAACCGGATTGCCGCCAGCCGGTCGGCCTCCGTGCAGGTCGAGAACCCTTTGCGGATATCGCCGATCAGCAGTCCGACCGGGCGACCAGCGGTTCGCTCTCCCAGCCACGCCAGCCCGAACGCCGAGGCGAATCCGACGGTCACCTGAAGCCGTCCCGCCGGATTTTCGCGAAGGAACCGCTCAATCAGGTCACCCGGCGCGCTCACCGCCGAAATACTATGCCGAGCCCCAATCCCTCAATCGATATGACCGCTATATGACCGCCCAAAAGAGAAGCCCCGCCTGTCCCGCCCTTTGCCGGTCTCGGCCTAATATGGTGCCCGGGGAGGGACTCGAACCCTCACTCCCTTGCGGGAACCGGATTTTGAGTCCGGCGCGTCTACCAATTCCACCACCCGGGCGGGTGTCCAGTGCGGGGGGCACTGGGCTGCTCAGCGTCCTGGCTGAGGGAAGGGCAGTCTACCGGGGACAGGGTTGGGAAGCTCGCCGGATACCCCGTCGGCAGGTCGCCGCGCCGTAGAGTGTTGAAACCCCGCCGTCGTCTGAGAGGTCTGACACCTGATGATCTGTTTCACCTATCCCGGCCAGGGATCCCAGGCGGCCGGCATGGGTTCGGCCTGGGTGGACCATCCCTCGTGGGAGCTGGTGGCCGAGGCCTCTGAGGCAGCCGGGCGCGACGTGGCCCGGCTCCTGCTGGATTCCACAGACGACGAGCTGCGCCACACCCGCAACTCCCAGCTCGCCACCTTCACGGTCTCCATGATCGCCCTCGATGCGGTTACACGGGTGGGCATCGAGACCGCCGGCCACGCCGGCCACAGCCTGGGCGAGTACTCCGCTCTGGTGGCCGCAGGCGTGGTCGACTTCGACGACGGGGTGCGCCTGGTGGCCGAACGGGGCGAGGCGATGCAGGTGGCCGCCGAGGAGCGAAACGGCACCATGGCCGCGGTCATGGGCCTCGACGACGACTTGGTGGAGCAGGCCTGCGAGCAGGCCGACGGCGAGGTGTGGGTGGCCAACTACAACGCCCCCGGCCAAGTGGTGATCGCCGGATCCCCCCCGATGGTGGACGCTGCCGGAGCCATCGCCAAAGAACTGGGGGCCAAGCGGATCATGGCCCTGCCGGTAGGCGGCGCCTTCCACACCCCGTTCATGGCCTCGGCCCGAGAGCGGCTCCAGAAGGCCATCGACAACACCGAGTTCCGGGTTCCCGACCACCCGGTGTACGCCAACGTGGACGCAACCGCCCACTCCAGCCACGGCTCCTGGGCCGACCTGCTCTGCGACCAGCTCACAAGCCCGGTGCGCTGGCGCCAGTCGGTACACAACATGAGCTATGCCGGCTACACCACCTTCGTGGAGCTGGGGCCGGGCGCAGTGCTCACCGGCACGGTGAAGCGCACCGCCAAGGACGCGAAGCCGCTCAAGGTGAACACCCCAGCCGACATCGACGCGATCATCGAAGCCCTGGCCGGGCCGCCGGTGGTGGCCTCGGGCCCGCTGGAGGGCGAGGCCCTGTTCGCCACCGAGCGGCTGGTGGTGAGCCCCTCAGCCGGTGTGTTCAAGCCCACCGACAGCCGGCTCACCGGCGCCGAAGTGTCCGCCGGCCAGCTCATGGGCCACGTTGGCGACACCGAGGTCCGCACCCCATGGGCCGGGGTGATAATGGGATTCTTAGCCGTTGAAGGCGAGCGGGTCGCAGCCAGCCAGCCCATCGCCTGGCTGCGGACGGTCTGAGCGGGCGCAGCCGATGAGAAGAGCGACCATCACCGGACTGGGCACCGCAGTCGGCCGCGAGGTGGTCACCAACCACGACTTGGCCCGAACCCTCGACACCAGCGACGAGTGGATCGTGGAGCGCACCGGCATACACGAGCGCCGGGTGGGGGGAACCTGCCTCGAGCTCGGCGCTGAAGCCGCCCGCCTCGCTCTGGAACAGGCCGAGACCGAGGCCGCCGACCTCGACTTGATCATCTGCTCGACCTGCACCCCCGACCAGGTGTTCCCCGCGGTGTCCAATCGCATCCAAGACGAACTGGGCGCAAACTGCGGCGCCTTCGACCTGAACGCGGCGTGCTCGGGCTTCACCTACGGCATCACCATCGGCCAAGCCCAGATCGCCGCGGGCATGGAGCGGGTGCTGGTGGTTGGAGTCGACACCCTCAGCCGGTTCACGGACTGGCAGGACCGCACCACCGCGATCCTGTTCGGCGACGGCGCCGGAGCCGTTGTGCTGGCGCCGCCCAGCCGCCCAGACCGGGGCCTGCTCAGCACCTACATGGGCTCGGAGGGCCGCTACGCCGACCTGCTGGCCTGCGATTTCGGCGGCTACATACGAATGGACGGCAAAGAGGTGTTCCGCCAGGCGGTGCGGGTCATGGTCTCAGCCAGCCTGAAAGTGCTGGCCGACGCCGGACTGGACGCCCCCGATGTGGCCGCTGTGGTCCCCCACCAGGCCAACATCCGGATCATCGAGAGCGCCATGAAGCGCCTCGGCATCCCTCTTGAGAGGGCTGCCACCGTGCTCCAATCCACCGGGAACACCTCGTCGGCCTCCATACCGCTGGCCATGGACGCCGCTGTGTCCAACGGCGGCATCCGCGATGGGGACGCGGTGCTGCTGGTGGGCTTCGGCGCTGGCATGAGCGTGGCCGCCGCGCTGCTACGCTGGGGCAAGTGAGCACACCCAGAGTGGTCCTGGTGACCGGCGGGAACCGGGGCATAGGACTGGCAACCGCTACCCGTCTGGCCGGCGAAGGACACCGGGTGGCGGTGACCTACCGCCGCGAGCCCCCTCCCGGCGACGGGCAGGTCGACGTCTTGGGCGTTTGCTGCGACGTGACCGACGAAGCCCAGATCGACGCCGCCTTCGCCGAGGTCGAGGCGCAGCTCGGCCCCGTCGAGGTGCTGGTGTCGAACGCGGGGATCACCCGGGACAAGCTGGTGATGCGCATGAGCGAGGCCGACTTCACCGACGTGATCGACGCCAACCTGACCGCTGGCTACCGGGTGGCCAAACGGGCGACCCGGTCCATGATGCGCAACCGCTGGGGGCGGATCGTGTTCGTTTCGTCGGTGGTGGGGGCGATGGGCCAAGCCGGTCAGGCCAACTACGCGGCCTCCAAGGCCGGGCTGGTGGGTCTGGGCCGATCCCTGGCCAAGGAGCTGGCCAGCCGCAACATCACCGTCAACGTCGTTGCCCCCGGCCCGGTGGGCACAGACATGCTCAACGAGTTGGACGAACAGCGCCGCTCGGCCATCATTGAAGCCGTGCCCCTCGGGCGGTTGGCAGAGCCCTCCGAGGTGGCCGCCGCCATCTCATTTCTGGCCTCCGACTCCGCCGGATACGTCACCGGAGCGGTGATTCCGGTAGACGGGGGCCTTGGCATGGGAGGATAGCGGCCCGGCCGACAACACTTGTATCCCTCAACCACCCTCAACGGACGATCCGTCCACGAACAGGAGAAAAGCAGCGTGAGCGACGACAACTTCACCCGATTCCAGAACTGCGCTGTGGAGGTGCTGTCGGTGGAAGCCGGCCAGCTTACCCCCGACGCCAGCTTCGCCGACGACTTGGACTCGGACAGCCTCGACTTGGTCGAGTTGGTCATGGCACTCGAAGAGGAGTTCGACATCGCCATCGACGAGGAAGAGCTAGAGGGCATCGAGACCGTGGGCCAGGCCTTCGACTTGGTGACCGCCAAACTGGGATGACCTCGCCGCCGACCACAGGGACGCCGCCCGCTAGCAGGCCGCGGAGGTCTCGGCTGTGACCGCGCCCCGGCGGGTAGCCGTCACGGGCATCGGGGTTCTGGCCTGGCCCGGATTGGGGCGGGACGCCTTCTGGCGGGGCCTGCTGGAAGCCCCAGCCGAGGGGCGCCGGGTGATGGACCACTTCGACCCCCTCCCCTACTTCGACACGCCAAAAGACGCCCGGCGCACCGACCGATTCGCCCAGATGGCCTTGGCCGCCGCGGCCGAGGCACTGGAGCAGTCGGGCGGGCTGAGCGCCGACCCCGACCGCATCGGCGTGTGGGTGGGCACCGGTGTGGGCGGGCTGCGGACTCTGGAGGATCAGATCCAGGTTCGCATCGAGCGGGGCGAACGGCGTGTGTCGCCGTTTCTGGTGCCCATGCTGATGGCCAACGCGGCATCGGCGGCCATCTCGATGCGCTACGGCTACTCCGGGCCGTGCGAGAACACTGTCACAGCGTGCGCGGCAGGCACCCAGTCGATAGCCAACGCCGCCATGCTGATCCGCTCCAATCGCTGCGATGCGGTGATCACCGGGGGCAGCGAGGCCTCCAACTCCCTCACCGGAGAGGCCACCTTCAAGAACATGACCGCCGTCTCGCGCTGCCACATAAGCCGCCCGTTCGACTTGGAGCGAGACGGTTTCATCCAAGCCGAGGGAGCGTCTGTTCTGGTGCTCGAAGAGCTGGAAACGGCTCGAAGCCGGGGCGCAACCGTGCTGGGGGAGATCATGGGCGGCGCCAGCACGGCCGACGCCTACCACATCACCGCACCGTCGCCGGGCGGGGCGGGAGCGGTGCGGTGCATGGAGCTGGCCCTGGCCGATGCCGGGCTCAGAGCCGACGACATCGTCCACATCAACGCCCACGGCACCTCCACCCCCCTGAACGACGCCGCCGAGGCCGAGGCCATCGAGAAAGTGTTCGGCACGCCGGGGCCCCTGGTGACCTCGACCAAGGGGGTGACCGGGCATGCCCTGGGCGCGGCCGGGGCAATCGAGGCCTCAGCGGTGCTGTTGTCCATGCAGCACGGGCTCATCCCGCCCACTTACGGCTTTGCCACCCCCGACCCCGACATGGCACCCATCCGCATCGTGGCCGGCGACCCGGCCCCGTGGACACCGGGACCCTCGCTTTCCAACTCCTTCGGCTTCGGCGGCCACAACGGCACCGTCGTGATCGGCCCCCCGCCCGGGTGAGCGACCCGGGCGAGCGACGGCGCCGGCTGTCGCCGCCGAGCATCGCTCCCCCGCTCAGATAGGCGACGGCGCCTCAGCGGCCACCGCCCAAACGCTGAATCGCTCAATCGGCGCTGACCACCACGAACAGCAATTCGCACGAACAGGCCAGATCGCCGTCCACCGAGGCCTTGCCCTGGCCTCGGCCGGCCCGAGCCGACAACCGGGTCATCTCCACGGCCAAGTCCAGGCGGTCTCCGGGAACCACCTGGCGGCGAAAGCGAGCTCCGTCAAGCCCCCCGAACAGGGGCAGCTTGCCCGCGAACCGCTCATCGCTGAGCACGATGCAGGCCCCGAGCTGGGCAATGGCCTCCGCCATCAGCACCCCGGGAAGCGTGGGGCGTCCGGGAAAGTGGCCTGCGAAAAACGGCTCTTCGCCGGTAAGCTGCCAGTAGCCCTCAGCCCGTTCGCCCGCCACCATGGACGTCACCTCGTCGAGGAACAGAAACGGAGGGCGGTGCGGGAGGATCCCGCCGGGTGCCATCACGGGGCTGCGCCGATCCCGCCGTTAGCCGGCCAGGGCCGCGGCCAGCTTCTTGGAGGTGTCCTTGGGGCTGATCTTGTAGAAGGCATGCTCGATGCGCCCGTCGGGCCCCACGATGAACATCGACCGGACGATGCCCAGATAGGTCTTGCCGTACAGCTTCTTCTCCCGCCACACGCCATAGGCCTCCGCAGCCTCGTGGTCGGGATCCGACAACAGCGTGTATCCGAGGCTGTGCTTGTCGGCGAACCTCTTTTGCTGCTCAGGCTCGTCCCCGCTGATGCCAACGGCTGAGAACCCCTTGATCTCTTGGGACGCGTCACGCACGCCCACAGCCTGGATGGTTCAACCCGGGGTCAGCGCCTTGGGGTAGAAGAAGATCGCCAGCCTCTGGCCGGCGAAGTCTTCCAGCGACACCTCGGCGCCGTTTTGATCCAGCAAGGTGAACGACGGCGCAGCGTCGCCAGGTGACAAGAGCCAATCTGCCATGCGACGATCCTAGCGGCTTGTCCGCGGAATCAAGCCGAGGGGCCGGGTCCGGCCGCTCAGGTGCCCTTGACGGCACCCTTGAGCCGAGCACCTGCGCTGACCTTGCAGCTTCTGGCGGCGGGGATCTCCAGGGATTCGCCGGTGCGGGGGTTTCGACCGGTGCGAGCCTCTCGCATGGTCTGCTCGAAAGAAACGAATCCGGTGATCGACACCTTCTCCCCCAGAATCACCTGCTCGGTGACAACCGTTTCCAGGCTGTTCAACACCGACTCCACAGTGCTTTTCGCCTCACCGGTGCGCTCGCTGATCGCACTGACCAACTCAGACTTGTTCATGGAAACCTCCTGACGGGTGAATCACGTTATTGTGGTTCAAAATTGTAATTTGCTCAGCCTCACAAGCAAAGTTTCAAGAGTCAAGCAGCCCGTGCAAAAAAAGCAAAGTTCGAGCCCACAACTCCGACAACCCGGTTTCAGTCCAAGGCGCCGCGGAACTGCCCGACGAGTTCCCCCACAGCGGCCGGTCCGCCACCGTCGAGCATTCGGCTCACCACCGCTGAGCCCACCAC
>JAPYOG010000065.1 GCA_028278785.1 Candidatus Poriferisocius anaerobius
ACATGGGCCTCTGCGAGCATTTGTTCAGGCAGATAGAGATCCAGTCGAGGGTCTCTCAAGCGTTCCCGCCCCTTGACTCTCAGCAGGTCGCCCACCAGCACGCTGGTGTCGACCACTAGGAGCATCAGCTTTGCTGGTCTTCGGGCACAAGGGCACGAACAAGGTCTTCTTCGTCGAGGCTGGTTTGGGCCAGCACCCGCTCAACTACGTTGCCTAGTTGATCAAGCGATTCGTTGATCTCGCGACGATCGTGCTTGGGAGATGGGACCGGTACGAAGAAGCCGACCGGTTTGCCGTGGCGCTCAATACGGATGGTCTCCCCCAGCTTCATCAGAGTGGTGGCTTGATCCCTGAATTCCCTGACTCCAACCGAGCGCATGACCGAACTCCTTGCAGTAGTGGCTATCAGTGTAGCCACAATTTACGTCAATCGTTCAATCCTTTGAATCCTTGCGCGCTCACAGCTCCACGATGACTTTGCCCCAGGTGCGGCGGTGGTAGATGTCGTTGAGGGCGGCGGGGACGTCTTGGAAGGCGTAAGGGGGATAGACCGGGGGGTCGATCCGGCCGTCTTCGAGCAGGGAGAGGATGGTTTGGCGGGCCTGCTTCGACTGTTCGGGGTCGCGGTTCGCCAAGGCGCCCCAGTGAACCCCGACCACCGAGTAGTTCTTCAACAGGATGTGGTTGGTGGGAGCGTCGGCGATGCGCCCGCTGGTGAAGCCGACCACCAGGAGCCGCCCGTTCCAGGCCATGCATCGCCGCGACCTGTCGAACACATCGCCACCCACCGGGTCCAAGCAGACATCCACGCCTCGGCCATCGGTGTGGGCTCGCACCAGATCGACGAAGTCGGGGGTTTCCCGGTAGTCGATGGCCAACTCCACGCCCATGCTGTGCAGCAGCGCTGTTTTCTCGGCACCGCCTGCGGTGGCGATGACCCGCGCCCCGGCGACCAGCCCGAGCTGGACAGCGGCGGAGCCGACGCCGCCCATGGCTGCATGGACAAGCAGCGTCTCACCGGCCGCCAGGGATGCTCGGTCGTGGAGGGCGAACCAGGCAGTGCCGTAGTTGACCAGCGCGGCTGCGGCCGCTCCGGCGGGCACACCCTCGGCCAGCCGGTGGAGTCCGCCTGCTGGGAACGCGGCCTGCTCGGCCATCGATCCGCTGCCGGTCCCCACCACCCGCTCTCCCACTGCCAAGTCCTCGACCCCCTCGCCCAGCTCTCGCACCCTGCCCACTACCTCGGTGCCCGGCGACCACGGCAGCTTGGTCTGCATCTGGTAGAGGCCCCGAGCCATCAGGCAGTCCACAAAGGTGAGCCCCACGGTCTCGACATCCACAACAACCTGGCCGGAACCCGCTGTCGGCGGGTCGATTTCCTCTAACCGGAGCAGTTCGTCCGGGTTGCCCAGCTCATGCTGGCGCCAAATCCGCATCGCCTCATCTCCATAGCAAGACCCTATAACGACCGGCGCCCCGGGCCTGAGGGCCCGGGGCGCCGAGTGTTTCGATCAGGAAACAGGGTTACTGGGTGCGGAGCCTGCGGCTGAGCCCGACCAGCATTGCGCCAGCGAGCACGACGGCGACAGCGATGATCGCCATGGAGGTGGAGTTTGAACCGGTTTCGGCCAGCATGTCGTCGTCCATCATGTCGTCGCTCATGTCGCCCATGTCGTCGTCCATCATGTCGTCATCCATGTCGTCCATGTCGTCGTCCATCATGTCGTCATCCATGTCGTCCATGTCGTCGTCCATGTCGTCATCCATGTCATCCATGTCGTCGTCCGTGTCAGGGGTGCCGACCGTGATCAGGATTGGGCCGGCTGTCTGGGTTCGGGCCAAGTCGCCCGCGACGATGAATACGCCCTGTTCGGGGACGTTGACAGTGTGGGAGACTTCAAAGCCGCCGTCAGTCACCGGCGCCGCCGTCAGGTTGCCGATGTCCAGGTTTGCCAGATTGCTGCAATGCGCGGAAGCGTCGATCTCTGCAAGGTCTGCATCTGCTGGGATGTTGCAAGTACCAACGTTGCTGGCGCTCACCGTCCATCCTGAACCGGTGACGGTGAACGTGGCTTCTCCAGCTTCGGCCACATATGTGGGGCTCACTGAAATCGACGGCCCATTTTGGGCTGAGGCGGCGCTTGCGCCCATCCAGGCGACAAGCGCCAAAGACATTGCGGTGAACAGCAACTTTGTCTTTGTCATGGCATAGCTCCTTGGGCTGCACCGATGGCCAGCCAGCCCCTACTCCGATGTGATGCCCGGACATTAGCCCCTCCAACCGCTTCTGTCATCTCTTTGCCGCGAAGTATTCGACGACGGGTGGCGGGGCAGCCCATATGCGGAGTTGACAGGGCGCATGAGGGCGCGGACTGCTGGCGCGGTGAGCGGCACATCTTGCCCGCCGACCAGGTGTGAAATGGCGCGGGATAGCGTGTAATCGCGATGAATCAGAGAGCAAACCCCCAGTCTGAGGAATTGACCGTGGATTACGGTTACGCCGCTGCCCTGGTGGGCGAATCGCTGCTGTCCGCCCCCGACCCATCGGAAGCGATTGCGGCGATAAGCAGGGGTTTGATACCTGGCCGCTAGCTCTTGGCCAGCTCTTGGTCTGGCAGCGCTAGCCGGGTTCTGGGCGGATGTGGAGGCTGTCGAGCAGGAAGGACCGCTGGAGCAGCAGGAGGTTCTCGGCCACCTTTTCTTGGGGGGTCATGTGGGTGACGCCTGGCAGGGGGAGCACCTGGTGGGGGCGGCCGGCTTCGAACAGGGCTTGGGAAAGCCGGAGGCTGTGGGCCGCGAACACATTGTCGTCGGCCAAGCCGCAGATCAACAGCAGGGGGCGGATCAGGCCTCCTGCCAATTCCAGGAGGCTGGTGCGGGCATAGGCCGCTGGGTTGCGGTCGGGGTGGCCCAGATACCGCTCGGTGTAGTGGGTGTCGTAGAGCCTCCAGTTCGCGACCGGCGCCCCGGCGATGGCGGCGTGGAAGCGGTCGGGCCGGGCCAGAACGGCTAAAGCGGCCAGGTAGCCGCCGAACGACCAACCCCGTATGGACACCCGGTCCAGGTCGAGGCGGGGATGCTGGGCGGCCAGCGCATCGAGGGCGTCGATCTGGTCTTCGAGCACCGGATGGGCCAAATCGCCGGCTACCGCCCGCTCCCAGGCCGGGCCGCGGGCCGGGGTGCCCCGGCCGTCGGCGATGACCACGGCGAACCCCTGGTTGGCGAACCACTGCGACACGAGGAACGGCGAGCGGGCCTTGAGCACTCGCTGGGCGTGGGGGCCGCCATAAGGGTCGAGCAGCACCGGCAGCGGATCGCCGTCGGCGCCGTGGTCGTTCGACGGATACAGCACAGCGGTGCGCAAGTCCCGGCTGCCGGCCACTGAGAACCGGGGTTGTGGCGACAACGACGGCGTGGCGGCCATCGAGTCGATGGGCAGGCGCCCGGCGGGGGTCACCACCTCCACAGCCGCATCCCGGTCGGTTCCCGCGGCCCGAAGCAGCACCACAGTCCTGCCTGCCGCGGCCGCGCTGTGGACACCCGGCTGGCCGCTGAGCCGCTCCAGCCTGCCTCCGCCGTCGAGCTGCCAGATGTGGACCTCGGTGGGGTCTTCCGACGCGGCATACACCACCCGGTGCTCATCGGCCGACACCACGCTGCGGACTTGCAGGGTGTCCGGGGTGGCCGTCTCACCGTCGATCACCAGGCGCCGGGCCGAGCCCCTGTCCTCTGCGGTCACCAGGCGCCGGCCCATCCATGCCGGCGTGCCGGGCACCAGCTCCACCCAGTGCTCGTCGCTCTGGCGGGCGATCTCGGTGGCTGCTCCGGTATCGGGGTCGACCTCCAAGATCGCCACAGTGCGCTGATCGCGGCTTTGCAGGGTGATGACGGGGTTCGAGCGGGGTGCCCACGCAGCCCGGGCCAGGTACTCGAAGGCGCCTCGGTCCCACGCCACGTCCACCCGGCTGCCGTCCAGCCCGAGGATGGACAAAGACACGCGGGCGTTGACCGTGCCCGCAGCAGGGTAGGCCACGGGCGCCGGCGCTGCCGCCGGATCGGCCGGAGATGAGATATGCCAGATGGGCACCTCGGCGGTGTCCACTCGGGCCACCAGCAGGCGCCGGCTGTCGGGGGACCACCAGAATCCCCGGCTGCGGCCCATCTCCTCGGCGGCGATGAACTCGGCAGACCCCCAGCTCACGGTGTCAGCCGATTCACCGGCGAGCAGCCGGTCGAGGCCGCGGGCTGAGGCGTCCACCACTCGCAGGCCATTGCCGGAGACATAGGCCACACGCTGCCCATCGGGAGATGGGCGGGGATCGAACGCACCGGCCGCAGCGGGCAGCAGATCGACAGAGCCCTCGGCAGCATCGGCCAGGAACACCTGCCCGCCCAACGCGAAGGCAATCCTGGTCAGGCCGGGGTCGCCGGCATAGGCCACGATGCCCCCGCCGCTCTCCCGTGCCCGCTCCCTGCGGGCCCGTTCCGCCGACGGCAGGTTCTCCTCGCCGGGGTCGGCCAAGAGCCCGACCGGATCGGCGGCCACAAGCGCCTCGCCGCTCGACGTGTCGAGCAGCCAAAGCCGGTTCACCGGATCGTCGCCGGCCAAGCTGCGCAGAAAAGCCACCCGGCCGCCGTTGCCGGAGACGGTGAAGCTGCGCGGCGCCCCCAACGTGAAGCCCCGGGTGCGGGCGTGCTGGCGGGGGAGGGAATCGGTCATAGCGCGCCGAACGACTCTAGGTCCGCAGCCGCCGCCGCTGTGCGGCCGACCAGCCCTAGCGAAGTGGATTCGGGCATCATCACCCCCACAGCGGCAGTCACCAGCATGGCCTCGACCGCGTAGACCACATTGCGGCGATAGCCCAGCCAGGCTTCGTCGCATGTCGGGGCTACCGGGCCGAGCCGGTCCAGATAGCCGGCCAGCAGGTCGCTTTCGGCGCTTCGGCGGGTCTCGGGCGCCAGCGAGGTTGCCAGCAGGTATGCGACGTCTCTGGCCCACGGTCCCGCCCGGCAGAGCTGCCAATCGATGAGTCCGGGTTCGCCGTCGGCAGCGACGAATTGGTTCCCCGGGTGGCAGTCGTTGTGGATCAGGGTCGTCGGCCCAGCGCCCATGGCGGCGTGGGCGGCCCGGCGGTTGCGGGCATAGCGGGAGATGCCATGCTGCACCGGCTCGGGAACCGCCGAGCCAACTCGCCGCAGCCCCAAGCGGCAGAGCGCAGGGCTGAGGAGCGCCCCCAGCCTCAGCTCTCGCCGGGGGTTCAGCGCCAGCCACGGGTGCAGCTCAGTGCGCCCCCACCACTGGCGGTGCATATCG
The DNA here is from genome assembly GCA_028278785.1 of Candidatus Poriferisocius anaerobius. Classification (GTDB taxonomy): domain Bacteria; phylum Actinomycetota; class Acidimicrobiia; order Acidimicrobiales; family Bin134; genus Poriferisocius; species Poriferisocius anaerobius. The sequence continues at coordinate 5,315 of JAPYOG010000065.1, forward strand.
GCCAGCGCGGCCAATAGCGAGGCGGCCTCATCAGCGCTGAGCGCGTCGGCAGGCCTCCGCAGAGTGGCGCCGGAGTCGGTCAAATCCTCTAGCACCACGATGAAGCTGCGCCGGGAGTGGCCGGCGCCGTGGCAACGGGGGGCGGCGATGGGAACCGGTTCGCTCAGTTCGGAATAGAACCCGACCTCGGCCCGGCTCAGCCGAGGCACCGCCACGAATGCCCGAGCGGCCAAAGAGCGTGACGGCCGCTTGATGAACACAGCCAGCTCTTGGCCATCGTCCAGGCGCAGCCGAGCCCGAGTTCGCCGAGTGGTGCCCGAGTGATCGCCCAGAATCTCGATCTCCGCAACGGGCCGGCCGAACAGCTCGCCCTGGTGCTTCCTCAGGACTTTCTCCAGTTTCCCGTCCCCCACGCTCCACGAGCCCGCATAGCTCGGCTTGCTCTGCTGCTTGCTCAGGTGCTTGCTCAGGACTTTCTCCAGACCGTGCCGGTGGGAGTGTCTTCCAACACGATTCCCCGGGCGGCGAGCTCGTCTCGTATGCGGTCGGCGGTGGCGAAGTCTTTGGCCTGGCGGGCCTCGTCTCGTTGGGCAAGCAGCTTTTCCGCCTCTGCGGCCAGTGCGTGATCGCCGGCTTGGCCCTCGTCGGCCAAGGCTAGGCCCAGCGCGCCTGTGAGGTCGCACACCGTGGCATGGGCGGCTGCCGCCCGGCGGGCGTCTCCGGCATCCATAGCGGCGTTGGCCTCCCGCACCAGGTCGAACACCACCGCCAGCCCGGCGGGGGCGCCGAAGTCGTCGTCCATCGCCGCGGTGAACCGGGCAACCGCAGCGGCGTCGGGGGCTGCTGCCTGATCCAGGCCTGCGGCGGCGGCCCGGCGATGCCAGGCTCGGAGCCGCTCCAGCGCCCCCGACGCGCCGGCCAGGGCATCGTCGCTCAGCTCCATGACCGAGCGGTAGTGGGTCTGGAGCATCAACAGCCGCAGAACTTGGGGGTCGCACGCATCGAGCAGGTCGGACAGGGTGGTGAAGTTGCCCAGAGACTTGGCCATCTTCTCGCCGTTCACGTTGAGCATGGCCCCGTGGATCCAGTGTCGGGCGAAGCCCAGCCCGGCGCCCTCGGCCTCGGCAACCTCGTTTTGATGGTGGGGGAAGGCCAGGTCGTCGCCCCCTCCGTGGATGTCGAAGGTCTCGCCCAACAGGTCGGTGGCCATGGCCACGCACTCTATGTGCCATCCGGGGCGACCCGGCCCCCAGGGTGAGTCCCATGCTGGCTCGTGCGGTTTTGCTGCCTTCCACAGTGCGAAGTCCAAGGGGTCGGTCTTGTCGGCATCCACCTCCACCCGGGCGCCGGCGCCTTCGCGCAGCTCCTCGGGGGTGCGTCCGATCAGATCGCCGTAGCGATCATGGGCAGCCACCGAGAAGTACACGCCCTTGCCCTTGATGGGATAGGCCGCGCCCCGATTCACCAGGTCGCTGATGAACTCGAGCATCTGGTCGACGTATTCGGTGGCGTGGGGCCGGTGGTCGGGCCGCGCGATGCCGAACCGGTCCATCTGGCGTATGTAGATCTGCTCGTAGCGGGCGGCGAGCTCGGGCTCGGTGGTGCCGGCCTCGGCTGCCCGGTTGATGATCTTGTCGTCGATGTCGGTGATGTTGGACACGAGCACGACTTCGAAGCCCCGCCACTGGAGGTAGCGGCGGACCATGTCGAAGGTGAGCGCGGTGCGGGCATGGCCTATGTGGGGAGCGTCGTACACGGTGGGCCCGCACACGTACATCGACACCCGGCCCTCGACCAGCGGCTCGAACGGCACCACGGCGCGCATGCGGGTGTCGTAGAAGGAGACCACGCCCAAAGGCTAGTGGGGTCGGTGAACCCCACCGCTGGACAAACGCAGGAAGAACTCACTCGCGAGCCCGTCATGTGCCACGCGGACCAGCGGTGAGAACTCCCTGAAGTCCCGAGTTGCCGTCCGCCCCGACCAGCAGCCGCAAAACTTGCGTTCGCGGCCACGGGAGGCGTTGGCGGGGAGCCTCCTTCACTGAAAGGTTGGACGAGCTTCCAGCTTGGCCCCCATCGGTGTGGCTGCGGAGTTCGTTGTCAAGGAGTCGCCGGGGCGGTCTCGGCTGTACTGTAGACCCCCGCCGGGGCGGTGGACGCCCTGCTGGACGACGGCTACGGTGACGGCAGCGGGAGGCGCCCATACCTTCAACACAAGCGGGAAAGGGAGCGGTACAGGGAGAGGCCCGCCGACCCGGAATGGCGCGAAGCCCGGAACAAGCGGCGGGGAGAGCGGCATGCACAGAACAAGCGCCGCGAGGAGCGAGGTGCCAGATCATCCCTGATCGAGCACGGTCGACCGCCCACCCCCGGCAACAGTGTCGCCGGACCACCACAGGACAACAAAGGGGGACGCGCAATCCCGCCGGTGCGCTGTGTTCCGACGAGCCGCCAAAAAGCCGCGGCAACCTCTTGGAGCGGATCGCGGCAGGCCGCTTCCCCGCCGAGCTGGGCGCTCCCCTTTGATCACCCGGCGGCAGCCCCCTCCTACGAGGTTTCCTGCTCCCGCGGTGTTTTCGGCTCAGTCGGTGTAGGCGACATCGCCTTGGGCCTGGTAGTTGGCGAGGCCGACGCTCCAGGCGAGGACGAGGCCCAGATGGTGTTCGTTGCCGATGGCGACGGTGACGGTAGCCGATGTCTGTTCGGCTGAGAGGTACACGAAGATGTTCCGGCCGATGTTGCCGTCGCGCAGCGGGGACAGCAGGA
>JAPYOG010000066.1 GCA_028278785.1 Candidatus Poriferisocius anaerobius
CCGCCCAGCCGTCCCGGCCGTCGGACAGCGCCACCAGCGCTCCGGCGGGCGCGGTGTCGGCGGCAAAGCCCCCCTCCCCCAAGGCCACATCGGGTTTCACAAGCTGCGGTGTGCGGCCTTCGAGTTCGGCCCGTCGGGCTGCGGCGGCCCAATCGCGCTCGGGAGCGGGTCGGCCAACGCCCTCCCACGCCTCCAAGATGGTCTGCCACCCCGTGCAGCGGCACAGATGGGCGGCCAGCGCGGAGGCCGCAGCCGATCGAGGGGCGCGATCACCGGGGCGGGCACCCAGACCGGCCAGGCGCATGATGATGCCGGGCGTGCAGAACCCGCACTGACTGGCCCCGAAAGCACAAAACGCCTCTCCCCACACGGCGCGGGCCTCAGAGGGCAAACCGTCGAGGGTGGTGATCTCCCGGCCTGCCATCCGGCGGGCGGGGGTCACGCACGACACCCGCGGCTTGCCGTCTACCCACACTGTGCAGCAGCCGCATTGCCCTTGCGGGCTGCATCCGTCCTTCACCGAGCGGATGCCAAGCCGGTCACGCAGCACCTCCATGAGCGAAGCCCCGTCGTCGGGGACCTCGACAAACCGGCCGTCTACGGTGAACTTCAAAACAGCCGCCATCAGCGGCACGGGCAAAGGGCTAGCTGAAGCTCTGGCCGCAGCCGCAAGTTCGCTCAGCGTTGGGGTTTGTGATGGAGAACCCCGCGTCGGTGAGGCCGTCTTTGTAGTCGAGCACCGCTCCCTGGAGCAGCGCTGCACTGGACGAGTCGACCACCACCTTCACATCGCCGAAGAAAACCTCTTGGTCTTCGGCGCCGATCTCGGCATCAAAGTACATCTCATAGCTGAAACCCGAGCAGCCCCCGGGCCGAACCGCCACTCTCAGGGCCAACTCCTCGTCGTCGGCCTGCTCTTGGCGCACCAAATTACCGACTTTGCCTGTTGCCGCATCAGTGAGCGTGATCACAAACCTCTCCCTACTCGGTACTTCGAACCACCAACACTCTACCCGCAAGTTTGGCCGATATGCACACCCGATAGAATGCCTGAGGTGAGCGACAACACCGCCGCAGCACTGCCCACCGATGACGATGTGACAGCCGCCGCAGCACTGCCCACCGATGACGATGTGACAGCCGCCGCAGCACTGCCCACCGATGACGATGTGATGGGCGTGCTTCGCGGGGTGATCGATCCTGAGCTGGGCAGCGACATCGTTGAGCTGGGCATGGCGCGGGGCGCAGTGGTCAACCCCGACGGCCTCGTGGAGGTGACGGTGGCGCTCACCACCTCGGGATGCCCGCTGCGAGCCCAGATCCAGCGAGACGTGCAGCGCCGGGTGGGCGGGCTGCCTGGAGTGGAGAAGGTCAAGATCCACTGGAGCGAGCTCACCCAAGCCGAGAAGGCCGCAGCCATGTCCAAAGCCCGCTTCAACGTGTCCCAGAACGCTCCCGACACCGCAGTGCCCCCCACCGCCAAAGTGGTGATGGTGGCGTCGGGCAAAGGCGGGGTGGGCAAATCCACGGTGACGGTGAACCTGGCCGCCGAACTGGCTCGAAGGGGGATGCGCGTCGGCGTCATGGATGCCGACATCTGGGGCTATTCAGTGCCCAGGATGCTGGGAGTTGAAGGCCGCTTGGCCGGGGCCGAGACCGAGAAGAAGATCATCCCCAACGAAAGGCCGGTGGGCGACGGCGCCTTGGAAGTTGTGTCGATGGGGTTCTTGGTGGACAAGGAGGAGACTGCGCTGATGTGGCGGGGGCTCATCTTGAACCGAGCGGTCCAGCATTTCCTGCAAGACGTGCGCTGGGGACAAGTGGACTACCTGCTTATCGACATGCCGCCCGGCACCGGGGACGTGCAGATGGGAATCGCCAAGATGCTCCCCCAGGCCGAGATGGTGGTGGTGACCACACCGGCCCGCAATGCCCAGAAGGTTGCCACCCGGGTGGCCTCCATGGGGCGGTCGAACTATCTCCGGATCGCCGGGGTGATCGAGAACATGAGCGTGTTCTTGGACCCCGAGGGGAGGTCGCACGCCATTTTCGGCGCCGGGGGCGGCCAAGAGCTTGCCGACCAGCTCGGGGTACCGCTGATGGGCCAGGTGCCCATCGACGGTTCGGTGGCCACCGGAGGCGACATGGGCACCCCGGTGGTGCTGGAAAACGAATCCGGCCCGGCTGCCGATGCCTTTCGAGCCATCACCGACCGGCTCCAGCAAGAGGTTCCCCCGGTGGACATGGCAAGCTGCACCGCTCGAATCTTCGAAGCCGCTGAACAGGCTTTGGCCAACCTCGACACCGTCTCCGACTAGGAAGCAGCGAAGGGTCTGGCAATGCTGGTTTGGCTCGTGCTCGTTTTCATCGCGGTCCCGCTGATCGAGCTTTACATAATTGTGGAAACAGCCGGCAGCATCGGAACCCTCCAGACCATAGCTTTGCTGGTCTTGGTCAGCGTGGTGGGTGCTTGGATGGTGAAGGCCCAGGGGCTGGCAGTGCTGTGGCGGGTTCGCGGCAAGCTGGCTGAAGGCCGGATGCCGGGCAAAGAGCTCGTGGACGGCGCTCTGGTGCTTTTGGCCGGAGCACTCATGCTCACTCCCGGATTCGTCACCGACGGCGTGGGCTTGCTGCTGCTGTTCCCTCCCACCCGCATGGCCATCCGCCCGCTGGTGATCCGCCGGTTCCGCCGGCGGGTGGCGTATTACGGCCCCGAAGCACCCGGCCCGGGGGCCGTTCACGACACCGACCTCGCCGACGGGGAGTGACTGCGCTCCCATAGGGTCATACGCTGGTGCCCGTGAGACCTCCTTCGGTGGACACCCTGGCCCGCTCGTTGGCCGACACTGGGCTGCCCCACCCGCTGCTGGTCGACGCATCTAGAGCGGCCGTGGCCGAAGCCGACCCTGACGCCGTCGAGGAGCGGGCCCGCAGCCACGCCCTCGCCATCGCACGGACGCTGCTCCAACCGGTGATCAACGCCACCGGGGTGCTGCTCCACACCAATCTGGGACGGGCGCCCCTGGCCGTTGCGACCGACGCTGCCTACACCAATTTGGAGTTGGACTTGTCGTCGGGGCAACGGGGATCCCGCCACGACAGGGCCGCGGCCCTGCTGGCCCGGCTGTGCGGCGCCGAGGATGCCATCGTGGTGAACAACGGGGCTTCCGCGGTGCTGTTGGCGCTGGCCGCGCTGGCCGCAGGCAGAGGAGTGGCGGTTTCGCGGGGCGAGCTGGTGGAAATCGGCGGTGGATTCCGGGTGCCGGAGGTGATGGAGCAGTCCGGCGCCGATTTGGTGGAGGTGGGAACCACCAATCGGACCCGGCTCGCCGATTTCGAGGCGGCGGTGCGTGATCCCGGCGCCGATACCGCGCTCGCACTCAAAGTTCACCAGTCCAACTACCGGATCGTGGGCTTCACCGAGCATGTGGGCGTGGCCGAGATGTCCTCCCTGGATGTTCCGGTGGTTGCCGATATCGGGTCGGGTTTGATCGACGCCGCCTGTCCCTGGCTCGCCGGCGGCCCCCCGATGTGGCTGGCGGGCGAGCCTGCCGCCAGGCAAAGCCTGGCCGACGGCGCCGCGTTGGTGACCTTCTCGGGCGACAAGCTGTTCGGCGGCCCCCAAGCCGGGGTCATCGCGGGCCGGGCCGATCTGGTGGAGGCATGCAAAAACCACCCCCTGGCCAGGGCGCTGCGGCCGGGCAGCCTGGTGCTGGGCGCGTTGCAACAGGTGGCGCTGTCCTATCTGCGGCGCGACGGCCAGGCCATCGAGTTTTGGCGGATGGCCTCGCTAACCGCCTCCGACCTCCGAGCCCGGGCTCAGGCAGTGGTATCCGGGGCCGGAACCGGAGAGACAGCGGAGATGGCGTCGGTGCCGGGCGGGGGTACCCTTCCGGGAGTCCAGATCGCCTCGGCCGGCGTGATGCTCACGGGAGATCGATCAGCAGAGCTGCGGGCCGGGTCGCCGCCCATCATCGCCCGAGTGGGCGACAACCGAACGTGGCTCGACCTGAGAACGGTGGCGCCGGATGATGACCGACGGGTAATCGATGCCCTGAGAGCTCTGGGGTGACCATCACCTCGGTCTTCAACAGCCGCCGATGCCCGGACATCTCCCGGCATGGCAGCCGATGAGCATCGCCGTCTCCACTGCCGGACATGTGGACCACGGCAAATCCGCCCTGGTGCAAGCGCTCACCGGGGTTGATCCCGACCGGTTTGCCGAGGAGAAGGCTCGAGGGCTGACCATCGACCTGGGCTTCGGCTCGGTCCGGCTTGCATCGGGCCGGTCGGTGTCGATCATCGATGTGCCCGGCCACGAGCGGTTCATCCGCAACATGCTGGCCGGCGTGGGGGCGGTTGACGCCTGCCTGTTCGCGGTTGCGGCCAACGAGGGGTGGATGCCGCAATCAGAGGAGCACCTGCGAATCCTGGAGATGCTCGGGGTGTCGCACGGCCTGGTAGTTCTCACCAAAGTGGGGCTGTGTGATTCCGACATCGCCGAGTTGGCCTGTTTGGAGGTGGAGGAGCGGGTAGCGGGCACGTTCTTGGCCGGAGAGCCGATGGTAAAGACCGATGTGGTGGACGGGTTGGGGCTGGAGGATCTGCGTTCTGGATTGGACGAACTAGTGGATCGCACCCCAGCGGCAGCCGACGAGCAGCGGCCAAGGCTCTGGATAGACCGGGCATTCGCTGCTCGGGGGTCGGGCACGGTGGTCACCGGAACGCTGGGCGGTGGCTGGCTCCAAGTCGACGGCGAACTGCTGCTGATGCCCGAGCACACGCAGGTGCGCGTACGGGCTTTGCAGAGCCACCACAACCAGCGCGCCGAGATCGGGCCGGGCAACCGGGTGGCCGTCAACTTGACGGGCATCAGCCATCAGCGCGTCGCCCGGGGCGATGTGCTGGTGAGGGCAGGTCAGTGGCACTTCACCAGCCGCTTTGACGCCTCGCTCGCGGTGTTGGACGCGCTTGACCACGAAGTGTCCCGGCGTGGAGCGCATGTTCTCTACCTCGGAGCGTGCGAGCTTCCGGTCCGATTGCGAATTCTCGGTCCCAAAGCGCTGGCCCCGGGCGATACCGGGCTGGTGCGATTGCATCTGCCCCGCCGCCTGCCGCTGCTGCCCGGCGACCGGTTCGTGCTCCGAGAAAGCGGCCGGGCCGAGACCATTGGCGGGGGAACCGTGCTCGACGTCGACCCGGTTCTGCCCGCGTCCAAGGCCAAGCCCGACCTGTCAATCGAACGCGTGGTGGCCGAGCGAGGCTGGGTGGAAGCCGACCGCCTGGCTTTGTTGACCGGCAAAAAGCGCCATCCCGATGTGGGCAGATGGGTGATCAGCCCGGCGGCGCGGCAAGCCGCCGAAGCCCGGCTTCGAGACGCCGTGGAGGGTTCCGGGCCCTTGGGACTGGACACAGCCCTGCTGGACGAGCGGGAAAGGGCGGCGTTGAGCCTGCTGGAAGGCGTGTCTGTGGAGGCTGGGCGAGCTCGCCCAACCGGCCATTCGGACCCCTTTGAGAACCACCGGTTTGTTTCCGCACTGGAGGAGTCTCCGTTCATCCCGCCCGACCCCGAGTCAGAGGGTGTGGACCGCAGCGAAATCCGAGAGCTGGTCAAACGGGGTTCGATTGTCGAGCAAGACGGTGTGTGCTTTGCGGCATCGGCGGTGCAGGAGGCCCGGGCCGTGCTGGCAGAGATGCTGAGGGCCCAGCCCGAAGGGGTCACCGTGGCTGAGGTGCGCGAGCGCCTGGGCACCACCCGAAAGTACGCTCTGCCGCTTCTGGCCTGGCTGGACGGCAACGGGCACACCCGGCGGAGGGGCGACGTGAGGATCGCCGGACCGCGTCTTTGACACCTTGTCTGAGGCGCAACCGCCGCTTGTGGCTCAGCTTCAGCGACAGGTGAGGATGTCGCGGCGCTCCAGCTCGTTGAGACCGCCCCAAATGCCATGCTGCTCGCGAATCTCCAAGGCATACTCCAGGCACTCGGCGATCACACTGCACTCCTCGCAAATCGCCTTGGCCCGGGTTTCGCGTTCAAACTTCTCTCTCTTGCGCTCAAAGGACGGTGGAGGGAAAAAGACCGCCGCATGCGGTCCGCGGCATGCCGCCTTTGCCTGCCAAGCTCTTTCACTGGTGACAGCACTCACTGTTGGCCTACCCCCTTTTTGCGGACCTTATAGGGGCGGTTGGCCGCACACAAAGCGGGCGCTGCGCGGCGGCGGGCCGAATGCAGGCAGCGACCGAGGGGCAAACCCTGTCCGCAGATCGGCGCGGCGGTCTACCGTCGGCGCTCGCGATAATCGCGTGCCGCACCCTCGGTGGGCTCGACATGCACCCACAAGCCGTCGATCTCAACCACTTTCACCTGTTCACCGGCGGTGACCGGGGTGGCCCGGTTCACCCGAGCCCTCCACAGGGCGCCTCGGATCCGAACCACGCCATCGGGACAGACATCCTCCACCACCTCTCCCAATTCGCCGATCATCCAATCCCGGCCGATCGTGGGAGTTGAAAAACGGGTTCGCACCATCGACGGCATGCCCGAGAACATGGCCACGGCGGTCGCCCCGATCATCACCACCATCGGAATCCACGACATCGACACCGTGTCGTAGAGCCCCCAAGTGCCCACGGCGAACATGACCAGCCCAGCACCGGTCCAAAATCGGGGAACCGAGGTTTGGATGTCGATGCCGAAAGCCACCATGGACGCAACCAGCAACGCCAGCGCCCACACGTTGAAGGGAAGCACAGAGAGCCCATAGCCGGCCAAGACAAACGACAGAGCACCGACCACACCGGCCACGCCTATGCCCGCGGTGAAGAACTCAAAGAGCATCAGGCCCAATCCGATGGTCAGCAGCAGATAGGCGATCGGCGGGCTGGCCACGGTGTGGAAGAGCTGGTGGATCAGCGGCAAGCCTCTGAACTGGACCTGGGTCGCCGGCTGCAATCTCGGTTGTCCGTCCACCTCGACCAAGTCGGACGCGAAGCCGAGGTGGTCCAAGTCGACCAGGAAATCGCCGATCAGCGGGGCGATGCACTGTTCTTGTGCCGGAGGCACGCGCACCGTGTCGGCCTCGAAGGGGATCCCGGCCTCGGCGTATCGGTCTCGCAGCTCGTCGATGGTGAGCGGTTCGCAGGAAATCACGCCCTCGGATATGAGCTGGCGCCATCCCAGCGCCTGGTCTCTGATCAATTCCTGATTGGCCCAGGCAACCGGATAGTCGGCCAACCCGGCAAGGGGAGGGCCGAGGTCGCCCACCCGAATGCCCGGCGCGATGCCCACCTCATCGGCGATGGCAAAGAGCTGGGCCGCCTTGCCTTCCAGGGAAGAGCCGTTCGGACCCACCCAAACCGCTATGGGCACTGGCGAGTCGGCAATGGCGTGGGCCAACTCGGCCAATCGGTCGTCCGACACCAGCGAGCGGCTGCTGTCCACCCGGAAGAGCAGCAGGGTTGCGCCGACATCGGCGGCATCCTCCACCGAGTCTTCGATCAGCTCTGCCATCACCGGATCAAGCAGGCCGGTGACCTCGACCACCACGGCAACACCGTCGCTTTGCGAACCGCTGGAACCAGCCGCCGAACCAGCTCCTCCGATGCCAACAGCGAACAAGAACCCGATGAGACAGGCGATGCCCAGCCTCAAACGCGAACCTCCCACACCGCTAGTGGTGTGTCTCGGGAGAGTCGGTGTCCAACAGCGAGGGCAGTGCTTGTTCCGGGGTTTCGGCCACCGGGACGATCCGGTCAAAGCCGGTGGTGTGCAGCAAGCGCGCCAGCGCCCCGTCTCCACAAGCCACAACAACCGCTCCATCGGAGTCGCGAATTCGCCGGATCCCCCCGATCAACGCACCCAAGCCCGCGGAGTCCATGAACGGAACCGACTCCAAATCGATGAGCAGACGGGGCTCGTTGGCCAATTCGCCCATCCGCTCCCGAAATTGGGCAACAGTGTAGGCGTCGATCTCGCCGCTCGGGCGAAACACCGTATGCGTGTCCAAGTTTTCGATTTCTATCTCCAGCAAAGCGCCTCCCCGTGGCCGACAACGATGCTAACGCGAGACAACCCCAAAGCCATCGGCCAGGGGGATTTCCCCCGGCAAGCCCCTGCGGTGCGGGGTTCGATACCATCCAAGGGTGACCCATGTTCTCCTGGCCACCGACAGCGACCACGTCTGCGGTGCGGTAGGCGCCGCGCTGGGCAGCGATGCCGCCGAGATCAGCCGAGTGCGGGCCGGCTCTGATGTGCTGGCCGCGGTGCGCGAGCAGAATCCCGATGTGGTGATATGCGACTTTCAGATCGGCAACATGGGGGGCATGGCGGCATGCCTGGATTTGAGGCTTGAAGCGGAAATGGGCCGGGCGCCTCAGACTCGGGTGTTGATGCTGCTGGATCGCGAGGCTGACGTGTACTTGGCGAAGCAGGCGCGGTCGGACGGGTGGCTGGTGAAGCCTTTGGACGCGGTGAGCGTGCGGCGAGCGGTTGCCGCGATATTGGACTGAGCCGCTATATTCTGAGCAGACGGGCAGTGGCGCAGCTTGGTAGCGCGCTTCGTTCGGGACGAAGAGGTCGTGGGTTCAAATCCCGCCTGCCCGACCAATTTTCGATGTGAAGTTCCTCCCTTTCCGTGGAGACTGCCCTTGCTGAGCAGGCTGGCGCTATTGGTACTATGACCCCATGGCTGCTGGCGGCACTCAGAAACAACCATGGTTCGAACCAATCCCCCCAGGGGTCTCTGTATGGTCCTTGTGGAAGAAGCCAATCATCGCCTGGGTAGTGTTAGCGCTTGGCACGACCGCCTTAGTCATCTGGACACGGCTAACCGTCCTAGATGCTCTAAGAGGTGTTGCCATTGGTCTCACGGGGTGGTTCATTGGGTACGTTCTGCCCCTTGCGATAAGAATCTGGTTGCGGAGGCGTAAAGCCTGCGGCTAGCGCTAAACAGGAACTGGTGGCCCCGCCGTTAGGGCTCGGCTCAGATGGCGCGGCGTATGAGTGTGATCCCGGCTTCGTTGAGGCAGGCATCGACGTCTTTTGACCGGTAGCCCTTGTCCGCGATGAGGGTCGGCCTGATCGGGCGACCCGGGCGTCGTCGATCATAGCTGTGCAGACCTCGCGTTCGTCAGCCGTCGCACCAATGAGCGCGTAGGCGATCGGCAGCCCCGAAGGCGTGGCGATCAGATTCAGCCGAAACTCCACAAGAACCGCGCGCGACGCGTCGCTGCGAATCGAATCCCAAAAGCGCCAGGAGCACCCCGCCACCTTGGACACCCTCACCCCACAAACAACGGACTTCCCGCCCCTTGGAACCAATCATCTAGTTGTCGGGGCATTGGTATACCAGCCGCCCAGTGCTAATGCCTGGACCCCAGGATGTGCAGCCCGGCCCGTTCTCATAGCTGGGAAACTTGTCCTCACTTAGCCATTGAAGATACCGGGTGTCTGAGATGTCGTAGTTCTCCGTGGGCGAACCCGAATTATCGGTCTCACCCCCATCACAGGAAAAGCTGATGGCCGAATCTAAAGGGGACCAAGTCAGACCAGTCTCCCGCAGGCGATTGCAGAAACCGGGACAGGCACCGGACCCCCCGCGCGATCTCGGTCATATTGCCGTGAGCCATCCACTACGCCTGCGCCACCACCAGATTTTGAATTGTGTTCCGAGCGCAGAACTGTTTTTGGGGCATGTCTGCACGGCCCCTATGTCAGGCCTAGCGGGGGGTATTTGTCGGTGAGCAGGGACCAGTAGGCGTTGGTTCGGGTGCTGAAGCGGTTTACCCCGACCATGAAATCGAGCAGTCCCTTGGGCCAACGGCCGAGGATCAGCACTGCAAAGAATCCGACAATGGAAACAAGCCAAGTCAGAAAGCCCCAGATCATTGTCATTATCAAGATCGGAATGAGCAGGATGAAGCGAAAGAACACGCTCAAGCGGCTTCGCCCCTCATACTCGGGCGCGAAATTTACTACCACTTCTGGATCTTGGCCATTGTCCTGCGCCGAGGTGTCAAAGTCGAATGGCGGATAGGAACCGCGCATGAAGATCATATATGTGCTCACCCTGGCGCTGTAGCGGAGCATCATGCAGCTTACGCCGGCCAATCCTGCGGGCAGTTTCCCCGTGAACATGATGGCAAACCACGACAAGATGTCGACGATCTGCGAGAAAATCCCCAGCACATAGAGCACCATGAGGTGGGGTACGGACAACACGATGTTCCCGATGACCCTCCAGCGAGCCACCTTGTCAGGTCCGTTGAACTCGAATACAGCGGGGTAATCCATGACTGTCTCCTCTCAGTCTTGTAGGAATCCGAAACTAGACGTCAGCCGTGGCGGCATCGGCTGCCTCTCGCTCATCAAGGCTCCGCTGGCGCATGCGGCCGAGGGTTGTCCCTATCACCAGCCCGCAGCCCATGAGCACGGGCAAAGCGCCTGCGCCGGTGAAGATGCCGTTCACCGACACCCTCAAAAAGCTCACCACCCAGGCGCCCACGCCCAGCAAAACAGCAGTGCCCACACCCAGCGCAAGCGCATCCCACAGCGCGCCCATGCGGGGCATGGCCGCGCCGAGAAGAACCACCGCAGCGAGGGCAATGGCGACAATCAATATCCCCCACCCGAGCGTCGGTCCCTCGGGGTCGTAGCCGTTATAGCGGTTGGGCTCATCGCGAGCTTCGCCGATGACCTGTGCTATCAGAGATGCGCTCACCCCGCCCGGGGAGGGATTGGCCCGTTCCTCGTCGATGAGCCTCTGCTGCTCGGGAGTGAAGGCATCGGGCCGCTCATCGTTGACCCAGTTGGAGAAGGAACCGATGATGAGCAAGCCCACCGCAACAGCACCAAGCGCCACACGAGCCAAGGCAGTTCGGGTTTTGGTCTGGCCCATACGGTGATTGCGCCATGACAGCAGACCGCCCAGCAGCAGGATCGCACCGCTAGCCAGGGCCAAATACACACCGGTGCCGTGGCTCGTGGATGGTGCCAGGTCGTGAGGCGCGATGGACAGGTATACAACCATCATGCCGATCACAGCCACCCCGGTAAACACCAGGCCTGCTGGTGCAGGCAGCCATGAAGACCAGCGTTCCCGGACCCTGAGCAACACAAGCGCGGACAACGAAGCCACCAACACTCCAATGATGAGCATGGTTATCCCGAACCAGCTTCCTCCTGTGGCGTCGGTCCCGCTGAAGGCGCCATCCAACAATTGGTCGTCGGGTCGGGCATAGCTGCTGATTCGGCCGGCACCGTCCACCCAGACCATGAACGCGCTGACTATGGATACCACTCCCCCAACCAGGCCCATTCCCCCAGCCACTGCCATAGCCGGTTTCAGCGCAGGCCGAACCGGGCGGGCCGCTGGCTCAGGCTCGGGAGCAGCAACCGGCTCTGCGGACGGAGCGTCGGGAACCACATAGCGGCCACGAATGGCCGCGCTCATCTTGCGCACGAGGGTTCGGTCGTCAGATGGGTCGGGCTGGCTCAGCCGGTCTAAAACCACCCCTACCAGGTACAGCGCCAAACCCGATGCCGCACCCAAAGCGGGGTCGGCCGTGTTGATCCCCCTGAGCACCAGCTGGCCGAGCCCACCGCCGGCGATGACCGCAATGATGCCGACAAACGACAGGGACAGCAGCAGCACCTGGTTGACTCCGGTCATAATCGCCGGACGGGCCAGTGGAAGCTGCACATCGGTGAGCACCCGGAGGTTGGAAGCCCCGTAAGCCCTGGCGGCCTCGACAACGTCGCCGGGCACTTGGCGAATGCCCAAATTGGTGAGGCGGATCATGGGCGGCAAGGCGAAGACCATCGTGGCGACGGTGCCGCCCACCGGCCCGGTGCCGAAGAAGAAGATGATCGCGATCAGATACGTAAAGGCATGGACAAGCTGCATGCCGTCCAACAGCGGTCTGGTGATATTCCACACGCGATCACTGCGGGCACACAGAACCCCGTACGGCAGGCCGATGACCACGCAGATGATGACCGCCACCAGGATGATCCCGATAGTCTGCATAGTGAACCGCCAGTAATCAGGCCCCAGCACTCCGCACAGAAAAATACCCGCTGCCGCGCCAAGTCCCACCTTCACATCCCGCACCAAAAAGCCGACGACCACGAACACCAGCAGCATGAACGGCCAGGGGATGTTGAGCAGGATGTCGTTGGTGACCAGATTGAGCAGGTTCTCAAACGGCCACTTGATCACGTTGAAAACCGACTGACCCTCGACATTGAGCCAGTCGATGCTTTCCTCAACCCAACGCCCGAAGGGAATCTCCCAGCGATCCAGCCATTCTTCGTTCCGCCATCCGGAGTCGAACCAACTCTCGGCAACAACTCCCACTGGCTAAACCCCTTCTCCGGCCAGATCAGCGGCCTTGACCTGCTCGGCCTTGGACTCGATCTCGCCAAGCTCGGCCAGCACGTCTAGCGCATATAGGCGACCCTCGAGAACGCCACGCTCGTTGACCACCGCGACCAGCTCACCCTTGGCACAAAGCTCATAGGCCTCCACGAGCGGCGCAGTACGGCTGGTAATCCCGAATTCGGTCTTCATCACCGTCTCCACCCCGGCCTGCTGGGTGCCGGCCAAAAGGTCTCGCGTGATCACACCGCAGGGCTTGCCTTCGTCGTCCACGCAGAATACGGAGGCTCTGGAGCCGAGCATGGCCAAGGCCTCGCCCACAGTGGTACCCAGCGAGATTGGCGTGGGTTGGGACATCACGCTCTCCACCTGGAGTACCCGGCCCTGATCCACGTCTTTGACGAATTCGGCCACATAGGCCGTTCCCGGATTGCGCAGGATTTCCTCGGGGGTGCCGATTTGCACCACTGCGCCGTCTTTCATGATGCACACCCGGTCGCCAACCCTCAGCGCCTCGTTGAGGTCGTGGGTGATGAACAGGATGGTCTTGTGCAGCATGTCGCCCTGCATGGCCAGCAGCTCGTCCTGCATCTGGCGGCGAATCAAAGGGTCAAGGGCGCTGAACGCCTCGTCCATGAGCAGGATGTCAAGGTCGGCGGCCAGCGCCCGTGCCAGCCCCACCCGCTGCTGCATTCCGCCCGACAATTCCCGGGGAAACGACATGTAGTACCGCTCCAACCCCACCAGCTCAAGAGCTTCCAAGGCCTGTCTGCGGCGCTCGTCGATACCCATCCCTTTGACTTTGAGGCCGTAGGCCACGTTGTCGACCACGGTGCGGTGGGGGAACAGGGCGAAGTGCTGAAACACCATGCCCATCTTCTCCCGGCGAAAACGCTCTAGCTCACGCTGGTTCAAGGCGCCTACGTCGGTACCGTCCACCATCACCGTGCCCGCGGTGATGTCGTGCAGCCGGTTAACGGTGCGGATGGCCGTGGACTTGCCCGACCCGGACAAGCCCATGATCACAAAGATCTCTCCGTCGCCTACCGAGAAGCTCACATCGTGCAGACCGACGACATGGTCGGTGGCGGCCTGCACATCATCTTTCATCACGCCCGATTGAGCCATCTTCAGGGCCCGCCCTTTCGGGCGAGCCCCGAAGATCTTGAACACTTGGCTCAGTTCAATCCTGGCGCTCACTGGGGGCTGCTCTCCGTAGAGACCCGCTCTAGCTGATCAGCCTGCGTTTCTTGCGTTGGCGAGCCATTGGTCGACGGTGGCCCGGTTGGCGGTGATCCAGTCTTGGGCTGCGGCCTGCACGTCGGCCTCGGTGTTGGCGCCGCCGTCGTAGGCCAGGTTCTGCAAGGCGATGTCGATCACCGGGATGGTGACCAGCTCCAGCAGAGCGGCCGCAGCCGGATTCGCCGACAGGAACTCGTTGCTGGCCACCACGCGGATGTCGGCGGCCACGAAGCCCATCTCACAGGGCTGGCCCGGGCACTGCTCCACAGGCAGCGCCGCCGCGCCGACCTGGCTGTCCAGCGGGTTGCTCAGCGACAGCCAGATCACGTCGGATCCGGGCACCAGCTCGGCGGTGAACGCTCCCGGCGTCCAGATGTACTGCAAAATCGACTCGCCCCGGTTGAAGCGGCCAACCGAGTCGGCGAACAGCGCCGCGTGCTCAGCCGACACCTGCTCGATGGTGTCCTCCCAGCCGTTCTCGGCGATGGTGTCGTTGATCACCACCTGACAGCCCCAACCGTCGTTGCAGCCCATCAGGTCGGCCTTGCCGTTGCCGTCGATATCGAACAGCGCGGCTATCTCGGGATTGTCGCCGATGTCGTCGAGCATCGTGATCCCGTTGGCCTCAGCGGTGGCCTTGTCCACAATGAAGCCCTGCAAACCGCCAGCCACGATCTCGTTGCCGATCGGCGACACAATGTCACCCACGCCGGCCTCATCGATCAGCGTGGTATGGATCGGGAACCAGCCATTCACCCACAGGTCGTACTCACCCTCGCCCAGCGCCGGATAGAACGTCGACGGCGACAGCTCCGCCTCCGAGGGATCAGACACCTCATAGCCCAACTCCCCCAAAAGCGCGCGATAAATCGCCGCCTGCATATAACCCGTAGACCAATTCGCCCGAGCCATCCGCACCGACACACCCTCACCCGGCATATCGCTCACAACCTCCTCAGGTTCGTCGGAGGCTTCGGCGCCATCGGAGGCTTCGGAACCGTCGGAGGCTTCGGTGCCATCGGAGGCTTCGGCGCCGTCCGGTGCTTCCTCACTTGGGGCCGGGGCCGATGGTGCATCATCGTCGTCGTTGCCGCAGCTCGCAACCGCCAGCCCGAAGACTACGAAAACGGCCACCAAAACCCGCCAGAGGTTTCGTTCTTTCATTGGTATCCCTCCAATATGAAGTCAAGCTCGACGCGCAGCGCAGCGCGCCAACCCGCCTTGGGGGAAACACCCTAACCTGAGCGCCAGCGGAACGCCAGAGACTCTCGAAATTACGCTTTTACCTGGGGAATGACCTGTCAGCGGCGGCGCCGCAGGCGGCGGGAGTGGGCTTCTAGCTGCTTGCGCTGCTTGCGGGAGAGGCTGTCGAGGCCTTGGCTGGACACTTGGTCGAGGAGGGCGTCGATCTCGGGCGCAACCGGCTCGCCGGGGGCCGGGACTGCCCGCAGATGGTCCCGGCGCCGAGCCCGGCCGCGGGGACTTGAAGGCGCGGCGCCGGCCGAAGACCGGCCTGGGCTTGACGCCGGCGACAGCTTGGGAACCCACGTCAGGTTGGTGGCGTAGCCGAACGCCCGGATACCGAGCAGGGCCACGGCCACCGTGCAAGCGAGCACGATGAGGGCAAACCAGTTGCGGTCGCCGAGGGCTTGGACGGCAGCGAGCCCGACGATGAAGACGGCAATCACCCAGCCTGGGATTCCAGGCCAGAACCGGGCATGGGCATACTGGGCGGCAAAGGCCACCAGGACGCCGACTTCTACCATCCGCAGGCCGGCCACATAGCCGTTGACGCCGGCCACCGCTTCCACCGCAGTCACGATCACTGCGGGAACAAGGGTGAGGGCAATGAGGAAGAACGCGAATCGCCAGCGTCCGAGGAGGGACTCCATCTGGGCGCCCAGCATGTAGAAGACGGCGAACAGCACGATCGTCAAGAAGCTGGGTTCGTTGGGAATCGGCCAGGTGACCAACCGCCAGATTTCTCCCTCCACCACGCTTCCGAGTTGATAGCGCTGTTGATAGCTCTCCGAAACCAGCACCAGCTCGCCGAAGATGGGCCCGAAGCGGCCCTCTGCCGCCCAGATGACCATGGAGATGACGCCAAGGCCGACCACAAAGACAGTGGTGGAAACCCCATAGGTCCCCACGCGGAACCAGGGGTCGTCGCTGTGGCCGAAGCGCCCAGGGGAGTACACGGCTACTGGCGTCCCTGCATTCAGCCAATTCTACCGACACACCCGCAAACCGCGCTCCTCACGGGGATCTACGGCAAGAAAGGGAGAGGAGAGGGTTAGTTGCTGGTTATGCCGCTGCGCTGGATGATGTCCTCGGAGCCTTCGAAGCCGCCGCCAAGGGCGTCGAAGTCGACGGAACCGATGGACAGTGCGGAGAGGGCGGGCAGAGCGGGGTTGGGCGCAACGCTGGGCGCCAGGGGGTATTCGTAAGTATTCCGGGTGAAGTAGCGCTGAGCCCGTGGAGACAGCAGATAGGCGATGAGGCTCTGGGCTGCTGCCCGGTCCCTCACGCTGGAGGTCATGGTGGCCGCAGTGATGATCAAAAGCGAGCCGATGTCATCATCCGAGAGGTCGTGGTTGGCAGCCCGGTGCTGATTGCCGGCCGCCTCGGCGTCAGCGGCCATGCGGTAGTTGTAGTAGTGGTTCACGAGGCCGACGTCTACCTCGCCCCGCGCGACCGCCTCCACGATGGCCACGTTGTTGGGGTAGTAGCGGGCGTCGTTGGCCACCATGCCGTCCAACCACTCGGTGGCAGCGGCGTCGCCGTACTGGGCGCGGAACACCGTGAACCAGTCGAGGAACGACCCGTTGGTGGCCGGGATGGCCACTCGGCCTCTCCACTGCGGGTCGGCCAGCTCAAACACCGAGGCGGGAAGCTCCGACCGGGGAACGCTGTCGAGGTTGTGGACCAGCACGCGCTTTCGCCCCGAGAACCCGACCCAGGTGCCGTTGTCCCCGCGGTGCTCGGCCGACACCAGATCAAGAATGCTGGAGTCCATCGGACCCAGCAGGCCCTTGGCCTCCAAGAATCCCACCGGTCCCGGCGACCGGGAAATGAACACGTCGGCGTCGCTGCGGTCGCCCTCGGCGTCGATCAGCAAAGCCAAATCGGTTGACGAAGCCCAGCGGACTTGAACAGACGTGCCGGACTCGCACGCGAACGCGTCGAGAACCGGCTTGATCAAGTTCTCGCTGCGCCCGGAGTACACCGTTACCGATGAGCCGTTGTCGTCGGCGCATGCGCCGTCGTAAATCGTGGCGGCCACGCCGTCGAGTCTCGTGCCGCCGTTGCTCCCACAGGCCGCGGCCAACAGGACTACGACGAGCATCGATCCAACCAGTCCAAAGCGAGAAATATTGCTCATGGCCGGCAACCCTAGAATGGCAAGCCATGTATATCAAGTTGACCTAATAATCTTTGTATAGCCAGCAACACAACCCCTGGGCAGCGCGTCCGGGCCGCTTCCGACGAGCACGGCACCGCACCGGCGGAAGTAGACTTTGGCCGGCATGGCCGACCAAACCACGTTCGCCGAGCAAGCCATGGTCTACATGGACCAGCTCTACTCGGCGGCCCGGAGAATGACCCGCAATGCAGCCGATGCCGAAGACCTGGTGCAGGAGACATACCTGCGGGCCTACCGGGGCTTCGGCAATTTCCAGCAGGGCACCAACCTCCGGGCCTGGCTGTTCCGCATTCTCACCAATGCGTTCATCAACTCGTATCGGAGCAAGCAGCGCAAGCCCAAATCGGTGGACTTGGACGGCATCGAAGATCTGTATCTGCACCAGCGGCTGGGGGGCGACACCAAAGCCGCGCTGGGGGCCAGCGCCGAAGACGTGCTGATGGACTCCATCACCGAGTCGCAGATCGTGGACGCCTTGGAGTCGCTGCCGGAGAAATACCGGATCGCGGTATTGTTGGCCGATGTGGAGGGTTTCTCCTACAAAGAGATCGCCGAAATCCTCGACGTCCCCGTCGGAACGGTGATGAGCCGGCTGCACAGGGGAAGAAAAACGCTGCAAAAGCGGTTGCTAGAGTTGGGAATCAACCGGGGCTGGGTGGATTCGCCCGACCCCGCGCTGGCGCCGGCTGCGGCTGGCGCCCGAGACTCGGAGGCGAAGCAGTGAGCAGCAACCGGCATTGCCTGGGAGCACCCGGCCAGTGCGAATACTCCCGCGAGCTCATCACCCGGGCCCTTGACGGCCAGCCCACCCTCGAGCACATCGGCCGAGTCCGGATGGAGTTGGCCGAATGCCCGCCCTGTGTTCAGGCCCTCGACACGGAAGTGCGCTTCAAGATGGCCATGAGCCAAGCCTGCCGGGAGTCGGCCCCCCCATCCCTGCAAATCCGCATCACAGAAAGCCTCCAGCGGGTGGTGCTCGACGATTTGGACCTCTCCGACTTCTGAGCGGTCGGGCGCTTCAAAGCCGGCGAAGGGCGCCTTTGCGCCGGGTGGTGCCAACGGTGCCGCGTGGTGGTGCCTGCCCCGCGTGGTGGTGCCGTTGCCCCGCGTGGTGACGACGGTGCCGGGTAGCATAGGGTGGTCTCATGGATTTGACTGCTGCGGTGGTATGGCACTGGTGGATCGCCTTGGCGCTGGTTCTCGGGGTGGTTCCCGCAGTGATCGCCACCATCGTCGGCTATTTCATGAAGGTTGTCGCCCCCCGCTACAACGCTCGGCACCAGCGGGAGGCCAGATCCCGAAACGCCGGCGAACTCGAATAGAAGCGACGGCGAGCACAGGTGGTTGTCAAAGCCGACCCGGTTGACTGGCGGCTGGCTGAGCGGGTGGCCAAAAGGGTGGGTGGACATGAACCGTTTCTCGACTCCTACCACTATCGCAGCCTCGGCCCCGAACTCGACGACCTGACGGCGGTGGCCGAGGAGTTGGTTGCCGCCGAGACCGGGTTGAAGTCGATGTCGGGCGCCGCTCGAGCCCGGGTGACCACCCGAGCCGGCTGGGTCAGCGCCAACACAGCCTCGTTTCAACGGCTGCTGCGGCCGGTGCTCGACAAGATGGCAGAACGAGCGTCGAATGCATGGCTCTCCCCGGTGGCCCAGCGGGCAAGCGCCGCGGAGATAGGGGCGGTGCTGGGCTGGATGTCCACCCGTGTGCTGGGACAATACGACCTGCTGGTCATCGAAGACGAGCGGCCCGAGGATCAAGACATCGTGTACTACGTGGGCCCCAACGTGATGGCGCTGGAGCGTAAGTACGGCTTTGACCCTCACCAGTTCCGGCTGTGGCTGGCCCTGCACGAAACCACCCATCGAGCCCAGTTCACCGGCGTCGCCTGGCTGCGGCCCCACTTCCTGGGACTTGTCCAAGAGGTGCTCGACACCGCCGAACCCGACTTGGAGCACTTCAAAGCAGTGGGCAGACAAGTGATCGAGGCCCGCAGGCGGGGCGAGGATCCCCTAGCGGACGGCGGGCTTCCCGCTCTTTTTGCCACACCGGAGCAAAAAGCCGTGCTAGACCGCATCGGCGGCATGATGAGCCTGCTTGAAGGCCACGGCGACGTCACCATGGACAGAGCCGGGGCCAGCCGCATCCCCGACGCCGGCCGATTCGCCCGGGTGCTGCGCCAGCGGCGCAACTCGGCCAAAGGGGTGTCCAGGCTGGTGCAGCGCCTTCTCGGCATCGAGGCCAAGCTCAACCAGTACGAGGCGGGCGAGGCATTCATAGAAGCGGTGGAGGCCCGGGGAGGCCCCGAGTTGCTGAACCGGGTGTGGGAGTCATCCGACCGGCTGCCCAGCATGACCGAGATCCGCAATCCCCAGCAGTGGATCGACCGGGTCAACGGCGCCTGCGCTCCCGCAACCGGGTGAGCGCCGACGTTTCCGAGCTGCTCGGGCGCTGCACTTTCCCCCCCGCGGGCACAGCAGTGGACTGCGCGGTGTCGGGCGGGCCCGACTCGCTTGCCCTGCTGGTGTTGGCCGTCGAAGCAGGATGCCGGGTGACCGCCTGGCATGTGGACCACGGCCTGCGGGCCGGCTCAGCCGGCGAAGCCGAGGTGGTGGCCCGCGCGGCGGCGCGCTGGGGCGCAGGTTTCGAGACCCTTGCAGCGCACTGCGAACCGGGCCCCAACCTGGAGGCCCGGGCTCGGGCGGCTCGCTACCGGGTGCTGCCCGGTGGAGTGCTCACCGGCCATACCGCCGACGATCAAGCCGAGACCGTGCTGTTGAACCTCATCAGAGGAGCAGGCCTCGACGGGCTGGGGGGCATCGGCCCGGCCTCAAGGCCGCTGCTGAGGCTGCGCCGACGCGAGACCCACGCTCTGTGCCAGGCTCTTGCGCTCGATCCGGTACACGACCCGTCCAACCTCGACCCCGCCCATCGGCGCAATCGGATCCGCCATGAGCTGCTGCCACTGCTGTGCGACGTTGCCGAACGCGACGTGGTGCCGGTGATCACCCGCAACGCCGCAATGCTGAGGGCCGCGCGCGACCTGCTCGACGAGCTGGCCGGCCCCATCGACCCCACAGACGCAAAGGAGCTGGCCGGCGCTCCCGGACTCCTGGCTCAAGTGGCGTTGCGACGTTGGATCCAGCGGGAGACAGGCGCCGACCATCCACCCGACGCGGCCGCAATCGAACGGGTGCTGGCCGTGGTGCGAAACGAAGCCCGGTCCGCGGAAATCGGCGGCGGGTGGCGGGTGGTCCGATCCTCCCAACGGCTCGGCTTGCAGAGATAGGCACCACTAGGTTGGCCTTCGTGTCCAGCGAGAAAGCGAGCGGCAACGGCGATCCCGGTCCTGTTCTCATCTCCAACACCGAGCTCACGGCCTGCGTGGCCGACCTCGGCAACCGCATCACCGCCGACTACCGAGGCCGGGCACCCCTTTTGGTGGGCGTGCTCAAAGGCGCCTTCATGTTCATGGCCGACCTGGCCCGTGCCATTGACCTGCCGGTGGAATTCGACTTCATGGCAGTCTCGTCCTACGGCAGCTCCACCCGCACCAGCGGCGTGGTGCGGATCGTGAAGGATCTTGATTTGGACTTGGCCGGGCGCGACGTGATCTTGGTGGAAGACATCATCGACAGCGGCCTGACCCTCAACTACCTCCGCAAGAACCTCACGGCCCGCAATCCGGCCAGCTTGGAGGTGTGCGCCCTGCTGGTGCGCAAGGGGCGCCAATACGAAGACCTGGACTTGCGCTACGTGGGCTTTGAGATCCCTCCCGAGTTTGTCGTGGGCTACGGCCTCGATGTGGGCGAGCGCTATCGCCAGCTTCCCCACGTCTGTCAATACCAGTCGAGCAAAAATAACTAGAAATATTTGAAATACATCTTGCATTGACCAGTGGGGTGTGGCAGATTTAGCGCATCGGAGCAACACAACAGCTCCCTCCCCCACCTTGCGGACACAACCCATGCGGACGGCAAGCGAGGAATGGCGACAACGGCGCGGATGGGTGGTACTTGGGCTCACCACTACCCTGACAGCGGCCATCGTCTTCGCCCTGTGGGCTTCATCGCTGAGCAACCGCACCGCCGTGGTGGTAGCGGGCAGGGATATCCCCAGCGGTTCTTCCATAGGCACCGGTGATCTTCGGGCCGTCGAGGTGGCCAGCGACCCGGGAGCGTCGCTTCTGCCCGTCAGCCAGATGGATTCGATAATCGGCCGAACCGTTCGATCGGCCATTCCCGAGGGAACAGTCCTGCACCCCGGCCTGCTGTCGGAGGGGTCGCCCCTCGCCAGCGGAGAGGCGGTTGTGGGTGCTGTGCTGCAACCGGGCGAATACCCGATTGCCCATCTCGATCCAGGCCAGCAGGTGGGGGTGGTCGTCACCGGCGACCACAGCGGCAACGCGGATGGGCGGCACGCCCAAGGAGGACAGCCGCCGCCGAGCATGGGAGCAGCAACGGCTCGGGCCACAGTGGCCCACATCAGCGAGGTGGAGGATGCGGGGCGAAGAGCTCTCTTCGTGTCGCTTTTGACCGCGGCAAAAGACGCAGTACACATCAGCAACGCTGCGGCCAGTCGGGATCTGCGGTTGATCCTGCTTCCCGCAGAACCCCCAGCGGCCCGCGATGTGTCGATTCACCGGTCGGCGGCAATCGGAAACGACCGATGAGCATCATCGCAGTGGGCAGCGCAAAAGCCAGTCCGGGGGCAACCAGCCTGGCGGTCGGACTGGGGCTGTCATGGGCGGCGATCACCGGGCGCAAGGCGGTTCTCATCGAGGCCGACGGCGACGGCGGGGTGTTGGCGGCGCGTTACGGGCTGGCGTTGAACCCATCTCTGGTGGAGCTGTCGGGTGCCGCCCGGCATGAGTTGACGGTCGACCGACTTCAATCAAGCTGCCAGCTGCTGGCCGGCCAACTGCCCTGCCTCGTCGCCCCCGGTTGCGGGGAAACCACCTCGCGGGTGCTCGCTGCGATGGGCGGCCGGCTGCTCGGAGACCTTGGCCGCGTCGATGGAATCGATGTGGTGGCAGACATCGGCCGCATACGCGCGAGCTCGCCGGTCGCAGAGCTCGTAAAGCGCTGCGACCTTCTTGTCCTCGTTGTTCGGCCCGAATTCGACCAGCTTGTACCGTTTGTCCACCAAGCCCGCAGGATGACGGCCAGCAGGATTCCGACCGCTCTGGTATGCGTAGGCGGCCGGCCCTACCCGCCGACAGAGATGGCAAAGGCGTCCGGGCTCGATCTCCTCGGCGTGATGGCCCACGATGCCCGGGTGGACCGGATTCTGGGCGGTGGGATTCCCGGCAACCAGCGGCACCGCCGCCTGCTGCTGTGGCGGACCCTGGGAGAGCTCGTCCACCGGATCCACTACCGCTTGCAAGCGCCTTCCCTGGGGAACAAAGCGGCCTGAGCCATGGCGACGACTGCTTCCGCCCACCTCGGCAGAGTTCTTGAAATGGTCACGCGCAAACTCGAGGCGGCCGAGACAAACCAGATCGCCGACCGGCGCCAGCAGAGGGCGCTGGCCGGCCAATTCGTCCTGGAGGCGCTTGACGCCATCGCAGCAGAGCGAGCCCGAGCCTTTCTCCCTCCAATCGACGACGCCGAAGAGTCATTCATAGCCGACGAGGTTCTGGCTGCGCTGTTCGGCCTGGGGCCGTTGGAGCGGCTGTTGGCCGATGAAACCGTTGAAAACGTACACGTCAACGGCTGTGACACGGTTTGGGTGCATCACGCCGGAGGCATCAAACGACGGTCTGCGGCCATCGCCGATTCCGACGACGAGCTGGTACACCTGATACGCAGAGCCGCCGCCCGCTTGGGCCGCAACGAACGCCGGTTCGACATTGCCAATCCTTTTCTGGACTTGCAGCTTCCCGACCGGTCCCGCCTCAACGCGGTGATGGCTGTGTCGGAGCGCCCGGCGGTTTCCATTCGCCGCCACCGCCACATACAGGCCACCCTCGACGACCTGTGCCGCCTGGGCACCTTCGACGAGGCCCTCCGAGACTTCTTGGACGCAGTCGTTGAGGCCCGTATGGGCATCATCGTCTGCGGCGGAACCAACGCGGGCAAGACAACGCTGCTGCGGGCGCTGTTGAACGCCTGTGATCCAAACGAGCGGATCATCACCATTGAAGACCGATTGGAGCTGGGCCTGAACGCCGATCCCGACCGACATCGCGACGTGATCGAGTTGGAGACCCGGACAGCCAACATAGAGGGCTCGGGCGAGATCACCATGCAGCAGCTTGTGCGCAACGCGCTCGCCATGTCACCCGACCGCTTGATCGTGGGAGAGGTGCGGGGCCCGGAGGTGGTGGACATGCTCGCCGCTCTGTCCACCGGAAATGACGGATCGATGTGTACCATCCACGCCAACTCGTCTCGAGCCGCTTTCAGCAAGATAGCCACCTATGCGCTGCGGTCGGCGGAGCACATCCCCGTGGAAGCCACCAACCGGATGATCGCAGAAAGCATCGACTTCGTTGTCCATGTGAGCAGGGGGCGCGACGGGCTGCGACGGGTGAGCTCAGTGCGGGAAGTAACCGGGTGCTCGAGGGACACGGTGGAGAGCACCGAGATCTTCACAGCACAACAGGGCAGCACCAGTCGATCAACCGGCGCTCTGCGCCCCGCCAGGCTCAAGCGGCTTATCGGCGTTGGCTTCAACCCCACTTCTATCAACCCAGAGCATCCGGAGCAGCCGGTGCCAGCCGGAGAGGGCGGACAATGCCCGCGCTGATCGGAGCGCTGCTGGGGGCGGCAATGGGCTGCGGGCTTTTTGCCGCGGCTGCCGGCTTGCAGACAAGCACAGCCCGCCAAACGGCGCGCCGCTCCATTCGAGGGAGATGGCGGCGCCAATCCCACCGTGCGGTCCTCATTTGCTCGGCGAGCGGTGTCATCGGATTCGCCGCGGCTACAGCGACGACCGGCTGGCCGGCCGCCGGTTTCATCGGGGCGGCACTGGGGCTCGGCTTGCCGACGATCATCGGGGCCAACTCGAAGCGAGTACTGGAAATCAACCGCATGACCGCCCTCGCCACCTGGGTCGAGATGGTACGCGACACAATCAGCGTCGCTCCAGGGCTCACCGAAGCCTTGAAAGCGACCGCTGCCACCGCACCTGCTCCCCTGAGAATCCCGGTCCGCCAGCTCGCAGCCCGTGCTGAACGGACGCCGCTTCCCGACGCCCTGGCCCGATTCGCCGACGAAATGGATCACCCGGTTGCCGACACCGTGGCCATTACGCTTGGCCTTGCCGCAACCAACCAGGTGGGCACACTCCAAGAATCGCTCTCTGAAATTGCGGCCAGCACTCGCCAAGAGGTGTCGATGCGTCTGCGGATTCAGGCATCGCGGGCCCGACAATTCACCTCGGCGCGCTTCACGGCCGGTGTGGTAGCGGTGTTCTCCATCGCCATGGTCACCTTCAACCGGTCGTATCTGGCCCCCTTTGGCACATCGAGCGGGCAAATTGCACTGACCGTCATCGGCGGGCTCTTCATCGGGTCGGGGATTGCCCTGGCAAAGATGGGCCGGTTTGAAACCCCGCCCCGAATCCTCAACGCACACCGAAACCCTGACCCTGCCGGCAAAGCGATCGGGCTCTCTGCACCAAGCGCCAGCGATGCACCACCCGAGCTGTCTGACCCTGCCGGCAAAGCGATCGGGCTCTCTGGATGACCGTCGGGCTGGTGTTGGGCTTGGCCATCGGGCTGGGGCTGGCAACAACTGCTCGGGGATTGCTTGCGCCGCGGGAGTCTCTCCAGTTGCGATTGAGCGAACTCGACAATCCCGCCGATGGAGATCATGCCAGAACACGTCGGGACCGATTGGGCCGGAGCGCAGCCGCAGCATTCAAGCACTTTGGGTTGCGAAAGCAAATGGTTCAAGCCGACCTGAGGGCAGCGGGCAGGAGCCTGGAGCAGTTCACCATCGCCAAGCTGGCAATGCTGACCTTGGGAGCAGGCCTGCCCGTGGGTGTGTGGATTGCGACTTGGGCCGCCCAGGTATGGATATCTCCAGCCCTGGTGGTGTTGGCATCAACGTCAACCGCGGGACTGCTCTTTTTTGCACCCGACCTGGCCCTGCGGGAAGAGGCTCGAAAGCGGCGCCGTGAGCTGCGCCATCAAGTCTGCATCTACCTGGATTTGGTGGGACTTCATCTATCAGGGGGCGCAGGCATGGAAAGAGCACTGCAAAGCTCGGCCAACCAGGGCACTGCCTGGGGTTTTGTAGAAATTCAGCGAGCTTTGGGGCAAGCCGAGCTCACCAATGAGCAACCCTGGGAGGCGCTGGACAAGCTGGGCCGAGAACTGGGCGCCGCCGATCTCGAGGAGTTGGCCGCATGGCTGTCGCTGGCCGGCAAATCCGGGGCGCCGGTGGGCTCATCTTTGCACGTGAAAGCCAGGGGGCTGAGAGAGCTTGCCCTGAACGAAGCCGAGACAGCCGCACAGCAAGCCACAGAACGCATGTCGCTGCCTGTTGTTCTTTTGTTCTCGGGCTTTCTGGGTTTGGTCGGCTATCCGGCAATCGCGGCAATCGCGGTCGCGTGAGCGGCCGACCCGAAGAGGCCTATGCCTCTTCTATGCATCGGCGCTTAGAACGCCCTCAGCAATGACCCACCGGAGATTCCAGTGAAAGCTACAGCCAAGTTCCACCTATTGGCGATCTCGGCCCGCACTGCGTTCGCACAGCGAGTGCGAAGGGTGTGGCAGAGCCAGCGGGGAGACATCACTTCTACTGTGATCATCATTGCCGTCCTCGCGGCCGCTGCGATAGCCGCGGGGGTGGTCATCACCTCCTTCATTTCTGACCAAACCAGCAAGATCAGCTGACCAACACCAACAAAAGCTCAAGCAATGCCACGAAAGCGCGATAGGTCAAACCATGCAGACATGCCCTATGAGCGGGGCGAGGTCACAACGGCTGTGCTGCTCGTTCCGCTGGCCATGGGATTGATCCTGCTTGTTGTCCAAGCCGCCATGGTCTTTCACGGTCAGGCGATCATCGACGCCGCTGCCCAGGACGGCGCCTTGGCTGGGCAAGGGGAATTGGGAACAGAGGCCACCGCCCAAACCACCGCGCGCTCCGTCATAGGGAAAAGTGCGGGAAACCTTTTGTCGGACATTGAGGTCTTTGTCGAGGCTGAGCAATCAATGCTCTCGGTGAGGGTGCAAGCCGCAGTCAAATCACTGCTGCCCGGATATTCACCGACGATCTCTTCCATCGCAACTGGTCCACGCGAGATCTTCATCCCCGAAAGTCGAAGATGAAACGCGAGACTTCCCAACACCGCCGGATTGCGCTGATTTCAGCGCGGGGCAGCAGCGTGGTCGGCCTGACTCTGCTCGCCCCGATCATGGCCATGTCCTTGCTCTTCGTCGTGGCCGCGGGTCGCATTGGCGTGGTTGAGAGCAAGCTCATTGCTGCGGCCCACAGTGCCGCCCGAGCCGCCACCCAGCACCGCTCGTCCTCAGCCGCGGAAACTGCGGCAACGACCGCAGCAACGGCCTCGTTGAACCAATTGGGCGTGGGATGCCATGGCGGACCGCGGGTTCGGATCGAGGAATTGAACCTTCAGCCAGGGGGAAGCGTAAAGTTGGAAGTTTCCTGTGTCGTTCGCTTGACAGACCTGGCTCTTCCTGGCCTGTCGAACAAACTGAGGGTGTCGGCCAGCGCTCGATCTGTTGTGGACCAGTTCAGAAGCGAAAGCCCGTAGCTGTGTACCAATTACCTTCGCACAGCGGTTTTGTCGATCCCCGTCCCATGCGATGCCGACAAGACGGCCAGATCACTGTTGTGTTTGCTGTGCTGGCATCGGTTCTGGTCATGCTGGGAGGACTGGCTTACGATGGCGCCCATATCTTCAACGCCAAACGCGAGGCTTCGATTTTGGCCTTGGGGGCAGCTAGAGCCGGGGCACAAGCGCTTGCTGTCTCGTCAATGTATGAAGAAACACCAGAGCTATTCATTGATCTGTCATTGGCTGAAATGGCAGTCGCCGATTACCTCGACCAGCACGATGACTGGTCGATATCGATTCGAGGCAACACGATTTCGACCACTGTGTGGTTGACCCAACCTCTTCGCATCCTTTCAGCCTTCGGATTTCATCCGAGACGAGTGACTGGCACCGCTACAGCGCGAATTGTGAGAGGGATTAGCTCGGGAGATGAGATATGAACCTGGACAGAGACAATCGCGCCGAGCTGATGCGCGATGTGTTGTCATCGGCTCTGCTGGCAGGCTTGCTCGTCAGCATCCCCATCCTTTTGACCGTTGCGGTGGGATGGCCGCTGCCCCGACGCATTCCGTCGGGTCCCGAAGCAGTTCAGGCAATCAAAACCGGCGCCGTTTCCCCATCCTTGATCGTCAAAGCCATTTCCATAGCGGTGTGGATCATGTGGGCGCAGATGCTCGTCGGGGTGGGAATAGAGATATGGGCACATCTCCGAGGCGCGGTGGCCCCCCGCGTGGCCTTCGTTCCCTCCTTCGTTCAGCGCTGGTCGGCCCGGGTGATGGCAACCGCGTTGGTGATTGCCTTCTCAATCCAGCAACCAGGGGTGGCTGTGGCCGACAACCCAGAGCTTCTGGCCCCGACAACCATCGAGCTGGACACAGTCGAACCAGGAGAAACTGCACCCGGCAAGATTGATGTTCCCACCAACCCAGAAAGCGGGATTTCCAGTGAACCAGGACCGCTCATCCACACGGTGGAGCGACGCGACAGCCTGCGGATGCTCGCCAAGCGCTACTTGGGCGACCCCAATCGGTGGACAGAGGTGTTCGTTCTCAACAAGGGACAAGCGCAGGCAAAAGGAGGGTCGCTGAGCGACCCGGCTCGCCTCCAAGCAGGATGGGAGCTTGTCATGCCGGCTGATGCCCGCCGGCCGGCGCCAACTCCACCTCTGCTTCCGACCACTGTGCCCGCCACAGAGCAGCCCGAACCGGTCTTGGACAAGTCGCAGGATTCTCGCATAATGGTGAAGGAGGGGGACACCCTCTGGGGGCTTGCCGAGCGTCACTTGGGCGACCCCAAAAGATGGGGGGACATCTACAAGTCGAACCAAGACATGATCCAGGATCCCGATTTGATCATCCCCGGATGGCAGCTTCGCCTCCCGACACAGCAAGCCGAACCGCTGATTCTTGAGCCACCCGCCCCAGTGG